>JBGVAQ010000098.1:0-2984 GCA_045224775.1 Acutalibacteraceae bacterium
TTCACCTAATACTATTTTTTCGGAAGCAACTGCGGAAGTATTTTTCAGACCGGCAAACACATTAACACTAAAGGCCTTTTCACTGATCGTTCCGTGACCGTCCCTGACCTTAACGATTATATCATAATTCACGGCTGCTGCCGTTTTGATACTGATCTCTGCATTTGTACTGTATTTCTGCTTTGTTGTCCATTCTGAAGAAGTTGCTCTCTTGTAATACACGGCGTATTTATAATCACCGGTACCGCCTATTGCAGATGCGTTAATTGTGATATATGAGCCGACTTTAACATTATCTTCGGCAAGTGCAGAAGTATTGACCAACAGCTTATCCTTATAATCATCTTTATAGGAATAACCGCATATAGTACATTCGTGGAGCGTATATCCCTCTTCTGAAACTGTCGGGGCAATGACACTCGTTTTATATTCATGGCGTATATTCCATACCCCATAGAGATCAATATTTTTGTTATCAGTATATTTATCTCCGGGCTTATATTTTACTGTCTGAGAGTTCTGATCGGTACTCCAGCCGGCAAATTCATAATGTGATTTTGACGGAACATCTGCCCATACTGGCATGTCTTCTCCGTAAGTTTTCTTTTGATTATATTTATAAGATACGTTGTCGATCGTAAAATGATAGGAAACATCATACTGATATGGCTGTTCACAGATAAAACATCCTACCAAATCGGATTTATCCGTAAAATCATTCCAAAGATAAGAATACATTCTGCTTCCTTCATAAGTACCAAGATAAAATTCATTTCCGTTTGCACAATCGGGCTGACCTGTATACCAGTCTGTATAACTGAATTTTTCTCCTGTAACCCACTTCCATGAACCGCTTGTATTTTCCGCACCAAGCCAGCAGCATGATGCATTATTTTCAGCAAGTAAATTTTTTATCTTCTCCCATTCTTTCTTACTTGTAACAGTCGCAAGATAACCGTTATGATTTTTGCACCATTCCTGAGCCTCTGTCCAGCTCATATCAGCTAGGATCAGATAATATTTATGTCCGTTATAATCTATTGTTTTTTTGAGCCAGTAATCCTGACTAAGCACAGGGAAACGAATTCCTAAATCCTCCGGTTTATCCTGATAGTCATAAAGCTGTATAAGCTTTCCTGATGAATCATAAGCATAAGCATATGTATTGTAAACATCTGATGAACTGGTGTGTTTGTTAGTATTGATATATGCATAAGCAATATTGCCTTCAATAACAGCATCGGTATATGTTATATCGTTTTCTTTGCCTGACAGCCATGTAGCAAATTTTACTTTTGATACGCCGGAATATCTGCTTGTATCAAGCAGTATCTGATAGCCCTTTTTTGAAACCTTTGACATGACAAGCTCATCGTAAATTCCTACAGAACACTTACAGATACATGGGTTAGCATTGCCTTCTCCTAAATTAACCGCATAAATATATACAGGCTGTATGCCGATCTTATCTGTATATATTGCTTCCAGAAATCCATGATATTTTCCGCACTGATAAGCATTATTGACATCTGCTCTCAATTTATCAGCAGTGATCTTATGCATTTCTGCACCGGCATCACCGGGCTGTCCGCCGATATATACATGAAGATCAAGCGCTTTGGAAATCACATCTTTATCAAATGCCCAGCCGCCAAGATAGACAACACCTTTTTCAGCATAAATTTTATCTATATGAGCTTTGATATTTGAATTTACAGAACTGCTCGGAAGAACAACTCTGCCTTTGCCGATACATGGGTTACTGTGTTTATCACCTATATTTACTGCATAAATGTATACCGGCTGTTCACCTGTTTTATTTGTAGATATTACTTTCATGAAGCCGTGATTCTCTCCGCACTGATGAGCTTCGTTGACATCTTCCCTTAATTTATCAGCCTTGATAACATGTAGTTCTGCATTGGTATCATCGGCTTTTCCGCCGATATATACATTAATATAAAGCGATTTTGACTCATTATCTTTGTCGAATGCCCAGCCCTGAACAACGAGTGCATTGCCTTCGGTACAAATATAATCTGTATAAGCTTTAATGTTTGCATTATCTGTACCTTTCTGAATTGACACACTGCTTTTACCGATACAGGTACTTTTTCCGGTTGCTTCATTGACTGCATAAATATATACTTCTTTTTCACCTGACAGGTCAGTATCTATTATTTCCGAAAAGCCGTGATTCTCTCCGCACTGATGAGCTTCGTTGACATCTTCCCTTAATTTATCTGCTGCTATGGTATGCAGTTCTGCTTTTGGATTGCCTGCCTGTCCGCCGATATATACATCAATAGTAATAGTCTTAGAAATATCGTTTTTGTCAAATGCCCAGCCTTCAACAAATACCGCATTTTCTTCACCGCAAATAATATCTGAGTAGCCTTTGATGTTTGAAGCGGAACTATTCGGAATGGATAAGCTGCATTTTCCAACAAACGGGTTAGTACTTCCGGCTCCTACATTGACAGCATAAACATATACCATCTGACTGCCGGTTTTGTTGGTTAAGATCGCATCCGAAAAGCCGTGATAATTTCCGCAATTATAAGCATTATTAATATCTGCTCTCAATTTGTCAGCCTTTATAACATGTAATTCCGCATTGGAATCACCGGCTTTTCCGCCGATATATACATGAATATCAATATGCTGATAACAATCATCATTGTCAAATGCCCAGCCTCTCAGAACAACAGCATTATCTTCCACATAAACCGCATCTAAATGGGATTTGATATTGGAATTATCAGCCGCACTGACTTCAAGTCCTGCAACATTTGCTGTAAAGAATAAACCGAACAACAATACCACTGACAAAAGCCACGCCATTGACTTGCTTAGAATTTTTTTTCATAAAAATCTGCCTCCTTTAAAAATAAATAAATAGGTGATTGTAAAATATAAAAAATCCGTATTATAACTGGATTTTTTATATGTCAAAAAGAAACTTTTTCTCCACTTTCAAACAC
>JBGVAQ010000099.1:0-2448 GCA_045224775.1 Acutalibacteraceae bacterium
ATATAGGTACATTCAGGCTATTATTCATAACGCTTTTTCCTCCTTTCTGTAGTATTTTTTCTGCATAATACATGGCGGAGGAATCCATGTTACCGCGTACAGTTTGCTTTTATGTCCTGCTATTCTGTAATACCCTGATACCCTTTTACAAATATGTTTTCCTTTGCATAATGTGCATCCTGACATTTATATCACCTGCATTTTCTATCTGGGTTTATACATTATAGAAAAAAACACGTGATTTCTTTTTTATGCTTAACCAAATTTTGAAAAAACACAAAATGAAATAAAAAAACAACACACATCAGACAATGTAATAAAAACGTCTGATATGTATTGCTTTTAGGACTATTATTCCATAGATTTGGAGCAAAAGTCTTAACAATTGGTAAATACACTTCCGAATTTGGACTATATGTTTTTAGTATTGGTTTACAAGTCGAAAGTTTTGAAAAAATGCTCCCGAAACAGAATATAAAAGAATTGGAGTTCAAGCCGTGAATGTTGGTTTTTATGTCGTTGATATTAGACTATATATTTAACAGTTTTGGAAAACAAGTATTAACAGCTTTTTTGATACACCTTGCTCTCTGTTTCATCTGACATAGTAAATAGCGGTACGAATATCATGTTTTTGCAAGGCCAATGACAAAAGCTGCTCCTGAAAAAGTTAGTTTTATTAACGATTAAATTGAAAATAAAGTTGCAGAAATAGTTTGCGCTTATTTTTGAAAAGAAATGAAACTATTATATTTTTCTGATTATCACTATTCTTATGGGTTAATCGGAAGAAAAAGGAAACTGGAAAAACCGAGAAAAAAGCGGTAAAAGTTAGTTTTGGGAAAATGGGGAAGTTAGCGTTTCCTTCTGTCCACGAACACATAAATGATTCAGCCTGAACTTCAAAGCTCATCAAATCAAAACGGTTTTCTGCTTGTATTTGATGATCTATATTGCAATCATCACAAAAATATATTACAATAATAGTAATAATTCGACATTCCGGAGGATACTATGATGAATTATGAGGAAATTGCTTCTGCGATAGAAGGCTACAAGGAATACCTACCCGAACACTTCAAGGATGAAAAATATAAATGGGAGGCTGTAAAGCACTTTCAGGATAACTGGGATATTGATGCTGAGGATTTCGGTGCTATGTTTAAGAAAGCAACACAAAAAGCCGGAAATCTGTTAGCTTCTGTGAGTTCGTTTCCCAGAGGAATGATACTTGAATTTGCTAAGGCTGATAATGAAGCTACCCGCCAGATGTTCAGAAATCTGTATGACGAAAGCATAGACCTTGCGCAACGCATAGATGATTTCGTAAAAGCATCCGAGGATATGAGAGCAAGGTATAATGACGGAACATGGAAGAATCATTATCAGAATACCAATGCGATCAGTGTTTATCTGTGGCTCAGATATCCGGATAAATACTATATTTACAAATATGAAATTTACAGTGATGTTTCCAAAGAATTTGAAAGTGACTTTATCCCGAAATTAAGATATTCCGCAAATAACATTGTTAGCGGATATGCAATGTATGATGAAATATGCCGTTATCTTCAAGCCGATAAGGATATCAGAAAAATGCTTGACAGCCTATTGACTGAAAGGTGTTATCCTGATACTGAGCTTAAAACGACAACGGTTGATTTTGGTTTTTATGTGAGCAGATTCTATAAAGATGAAAAAGAAACAGCACAACAGTCACTTGAAAGTAAACCCGAACAGAGTACAAATAACGATGAAGAATCAGATGTAATAAACACTTGGCTATTAAACTGGAATCCGTCAGCAGGATATGATTGGGAAGAGCAAGAGGATGACCACAGCTATGCAAGTACTGCCAGAATTGTTAAATGTGGGGGCTCTTTAACATTTTATTGGAAATGTATGAGCAAAAAAGTTAAGGCAGGTGACAGAGTTTTTATTATTAAACTTGGAACTCTTCCAAGAGGTATATTCGCTACTGGTTTTGCATTAAGTGACACATTCGACGATGAATATACTGACGATAACGGAATTGTTCTTAAAGAACGAGTTGTTGATATTTGCATTACCGGATTCTTAGACTATCATACAGAACCTCTGATATCACAGGAACTGCTGAAAGAGAAATTTCCTGAGCAACAGTGGAGTCCGCAGGGGTCGGGAATTTCAATAAAACCTGATGCGGCGAAATGGCTTATAGAAGAGTGGAACAGAATCCAATACGGGCAGAGCGATCATATCTCAAATCAAGCAAAAGAAAGCAGCGATACCGATACTCAAAGCATATCTTCTGAAACAGACAATACATACACAAAAGAAGACTTCCTCTCCGATGTATTTATGAGCGAAAAGGAATATGACAAGCTCACAGCACTGCTGAAAAGGAAGAAAAACATCATCTTGCAGGGTGCGCCGGGTGTCGGCAAAACATACTGTGCAAAACGCCTT
>JBGVAQ010000100.1:0-2600 GCA_045224775.1 Acutalibacteraceae bacterium
TCAGAAATACATTTTCTCAGATGCATCATATATTCAGACAAGACAACAGAATTATTATCAACCAGAAAAGACGCATATTCTTTTTCAGTTTCAATCACAACATTTTCAAACAGTTCATTCAGATAAGGTATCTTTTCGGGCGGTGTGCCCCAGACATCCATACTAACAGTCTTGATATCACAGCCTTTTTCATATAGCTTTCCGGCAACTTCAAGCAGATACTTTCTGAAATCCTCAATTCTCATCGGAAGATCCTCATAAAACAATGGTGATCTTTCATTCATTTTTTCAAGATATTCCGTAAATATACGATCAAATATCTTTTGTTTATCATATTTTCCGACAATGGTTATAAAATCCGTACCGATCCCGAGTGTGATTGAAGTAGCTGAAATGATATCCTTTGCAAAGCTGTGTATAGTTGAGATCCTCATTTTTTCAATGTTTGTTACTATTTCAAGATAGCGTATTTCTTTTGTCAGCACAAAGTAATTGATAAAAAGCTGTTTAAGCCTTGACTTCATATTCAATGCTGCATCCGCTGTAAATGTCAGCATAGCAATGTCAGTCGAAGGATCAAATATTCCTGAACCAGAGGCCTGACTGCAAAGAAATGCGATCCTTGATACCATGGAGTATGTTTTGCCTGTTCCTGCACCGGCTTTTACTTGAATATCCCGTCCTACAGGTGCGTGTTCAATCTCAAATTGATTGATATTATAATTTGTTTCTTTTGACAGCTTTTTTAGTATCTGTCTTTGTTCGTCGCTCAGATTGCCATTATAGGCAATAAATGCTGAAACATCCTGTTTGTCCTTGAAAAGAATTGCTTCAAAATTGAAAACAGTAATTCGGTTGTTTTGGGTATGAATACTTATAATGCTGTCCTCTGTTGTATTGATGCTCAGGTTTCCATTTCTGATGCATATATGATGCTCTGTAAAATAATCAGACAAATGCTTTGCTAATAAGTTCAGGGAATTGATATCATTAGTAAAAACAATCTGTTTCGTTCCGGAACAATACGAACGGATAATATGATCGATCTCGCTTGAAGAAATAGATCTGACGAAAACAGAAAGACATGAGTAAGGAAGAACATTCTGTGCTGGCGGCTGAATGATATATGACGGTTCAAAATGATGACGTACAATGTCATAAGTCTTTCCTGACATTTTATCACAACTGACCGTATCATAGTTTTGATAAGCGGCAAAAATCTTTCTCGTAAAATTTGACACAGTTGAAATATCATCACTGAACAGAGTTAATTCAGGTTCAGAAACAATGTTAAGGCCGCATTGGCGATAGTCGTCTTCTGAAAGGAACGGGTAACACACCATATTCATGACAAGAGGGTCAATAGAATAATGATCGTTCAAAATATTTTTTAAACTGAAGGAATATGATCTTGCCTGCTTTTTGGGAGATTTTGATACACTGCCGTCCGCAAGTATAATTTTATCAGGAGATTTCACACCGGTAATATGGTGCTTATTCCAGCCTTTGACTTCTATGAGCAGCAATCCGATATCTTTGATCAAAAGGCAGAAATCAAACTCTCTGCCTTTCACTTCTCTGTTATAATAGCATACAATATCATCCGGCAGGTTTTCCTTTATACTTTTCCAAACTGTCCTTTCACCTTCATATTCAGAAGGCATCTGATCCATCATTGCAGCCATATTAACACCTCTGTACTTATTCGTTTAGATATGCCATAAAAGCATCAATATCCTCTTTTTTTGAATGCTTGCCAAGAGAGATACGTAGTATGCGTCCTACATCTTTTCCAAGTCCCAGCGCTTTAATGACGTGCGAAGGTTCGCCAAGACTGCAGGCCGAACCGGTGGATACAGCAAATTTATCACTGATCCTTTTGATAAATCTTTCATTATTAAAGTTATTTTTATCAACAAGAATGCTGATAATTCCTTTAATTCTGTGTTCATCAGGAACGACCATTCGCAAAACAGGGGAGCTGGTAATACAGCTCACGAAATAGTCATCAAGTTCAGCAATCTTTTCATTTGTCTTATCCATATCTCTGAGTGCGATCTCCGCAGCCTTTCCAAAACCTACAATGTTATGTACCGGAAGAGTTCCTGCACGTATCCCATGCTCCTGTTCACCGCCATGCAGCAATGATGTAATAGGAGGCAGGCCGTATTGATCCGCTTTCAAAAATACACACCCTATTCCTTTAGGTCCGTATATTTTATGTGCAGATGCCGATAAAAAATCGATACCGGAGGAATGGACATTTATCATCAGCTTTCCGATAGCCTGGGTAGCGTCTGCATGGAACAAAACAGAATGACCATGTGCTATTCCGGCGAGCCGGTCAATATCATTAACAGCACCGATCTCGTTATTCACCCAGATGAATGATGCCAAAGCTGTTTGGTCTGTGATAGCAGATTCAAATTCTTCAGGGTTAACAACTCCGTTCTCATTTACAGGGATAAAAGATACGCTAAAACCTCGATCCACTTTCTTGTTGGCTGAAAACAGTGTAACTGTAGCATCCTTATTAGAATAGATCTCACCATTCAGATATTTGCATACATTCAATGTAGCTTTATGCTCTGCATTTGAAG
>JBGVAQ010000101.1:0-8040 GCA_045224775.1 Acutalibacteraceae bacterium
CTTCCGAGCTTATATTTCTTTGCAAGATAATAGTCCTCACTGTTCATAACAGCAAGAGTATCGACAGCCGGTGCAGTAAGTTTTTCGGCTGTCCGATAAATACGTGAATGGATACTGCCGTCAAGTCCGAACATATAGCCGTGTGAGATATGTACAAAATAGGGCTTTTTTTTCAGCCGCATAACAGCAAGCTTTGCGGCTGCACCGGCAAGTGTAGTGTTTGAATAAACAAGCGAGTATTCATTTTCCTGCATAAGCTTTTTAAGCCTTGATACTGTTCTGGGATTTTCCGGAGAAAGCGGATTTTTTACAAAACGCATATCATAGCAGTTATCTATAAGTTCATTTTCGGTTTTTCCCTCGGCAGCAGCATCTATAATATATCCCTTTTCTCTGAAATATCTGAGATAAGGCAGATGAAAATTCAGAATGTGCGAAATCCTTGACGCACAGACAAGTATTCTTTTCATAATTCAATCAACACTCTGATCGTCATACTCACGATCATCTGTAACTATGGACTCTCTTACAACTTCATTCTGAGGCTGTATCGGCACTGACTTTATAAAGTGGGAATAGTTGTCGCACACCTCGGCGGCAGGACCGTATTCAAGCACTTTACCCTTGTCGAGCCATATCGCAGTATTGCAAAGCTTTTTAACGCTGGCGGAATTATGTGATACATAAAGGAAAGTTGTTCCCTCTTTGAGCATTTCGGATATACGTGCATGACACTTCATACGGAATTTTGCATCACCTACGGACAAAACCTCATCCGCAATAACTATATCCGCATTCATACACGTTGCAACAGCAAAGCCAAGTCTTGCTATCATACCTGACGAATAATTTTTGATCGGTATGTCTATGAATTTTTTTATTTCGGCAAACTCAACTATTTCATCGAAATGTTTTTTCATATATTTTTTAGTATGTCCGTGCATAGCACCGGCAAGGAAAATGTTTTCTCTTGCAGAAAGTGCCCTGTCAAAACCGCCGCTAAGCTCAATAAGCGGTGCTATAGTACCGTTTACGGTAACAATTCCCTTTGTGGGATGTATTATACCGGCTATAGTTTTAAGGAGTGTCGATTTACCCGAACCGTTTCTTCCGATAAGTGCAAGAGACTCTCCCTTTTTTACTTTAAGGCTGATATTTTTAAGTGCCCAGAATTCCTTGTAGTTTACTTTTCCCTTTATAACGTTAACAAGATACTCCTTAACGCCTTCCTCACGGTTCTTACTAAGGTTGAACATTACCGAAACATCATCGACTTCAATACATGTATCATTATCCGAAACAGATATTTTTTTTCTTGTTATCATAATATAATACCTCCTCAGATATAGAGGAAAAAGCGGTCTTGTTTTTCCTTGAATGTCACAGCGCCGAGAGCCAGCATAAGTATCGCATAGAATGTTCCTGTTATGATAAGCTTTTCGGAGGGCATTATACCATCCATTGCAAGATTACGGAACATTGTAAGATATATGCATATCGGGTTAAGATACCAGATGAATCTGAAATTTTCAGGAACTATGGATATCGGATAGAAAACGGGTGTTACATAGAGAAGTACTCTTCTTACTATTTTATATATATAGCTGAGATCTCTTAGGAAAGTTGCATATGAACAAAGGAATAAGCCAAGTCCGAGAGCGAAGAAATAAGCCATCAGCATCGGAACGGGTGCAAGCAGCATATAAGGCGTAAACGGTACGCCTATAACTATTGATACGGCAATAAAAGGTATCAGCGACATACTCATTGTTATGAACTGCTGTGTAACTGTAGATATACAGAAGAAATATTTGGGTATTTTTATTTTTCTGATAAGTGAAGCATTTCCGGTTATACTGTTCATAGCATGATTAGAGCCTTCAAATATAAAATTGAATATCATATTTCCGCTGAACCAGTAAGCAGGATAATACTGGATCGACCTGCTGAACAGCGTAGAAAAAACTATAGATACAACTACCATCATAAGCAGCGGACTGAGCATTGACCATGCGACACCGAGTACTGATCTGTAGTATTTTTTCTTAAAGTCACGTTTTATAATTTCCTTTAAAAAAGGAAGATAATCCATAAATTCAAGTATTCCTTTTTTCATACGACCTCTCCTTTTGGATATTTATTTTATAGTGAACGTTTCTCAGCTCCACATACATATTTATTATATCACTGTCAGCCGTACTTGTCTATTGAATTTTTATACTAAATTACTATCATATGACAATTTATTCAAAACAAAAACAGGTACAAAAGCGTACCTGTAAATTGTAAGAATAATTATTCTTTTTTATTGCAGCATAAAGACCTCTGAGCAGCGATAAGAGCAAGAGTATCTCCAAGCTGTACAAGTATTGCCGAAAGTACAGAAAGTTCATCATCTGTCAGACGGCATGCGATAGTATTGGCTATTGCTGTTACGGCTGCAGTCAGTTCACAGGCATTCATTGATATCACTCCCATGATATTTTATGCCCGCTGTTATATTGAGGTTCAATATGCATATAAATTAAGATCCCATGAAGGAATATGCGGATGCTGGCGTATAAAAATATTGTATTCGGACTGTATCTCCTTTATCATAAGCGGAAGTTTAAATATATCTTCACTCCTGTGATACAGGGCTATGTTGAGTTTGGGTTTGTCACGCTTTAATGTATTTATACTGCCTTTTATCATTTGCTCCTCTGCACCCTCAACGTCTGCTTTAAGGTATGTCAGATGCCGCCTTTTATAGAGCGTGTCTGTTCTGGTAACAGCAAGAGTCTGAACACCGTCAGCACTTATTGAAGAACCTCTTCCAAGAGAATTATTGAACTGAAGGTCACAGTCCTCTGACCATATACCCATGTTGAATAATTGTGTATTATACATACCGTCTGCATATTCACGCAGCTTTTTATATGTTTTCCTGTCAGGCTCAAGTGCGGTTATATCGGAATATATGCCGCCCGTATAGTTAAGAAATTCTGCTATGGTATCTCCCCTGTACGCTCCCAGATCAAGGTAACTCTCGTTTTTACCAAGTCTTAAAATATTTGAAAATACCTCGTTCTTTTGACAGAAACATTCTGTAAGATATTCAAGTCTGCCGCTGAGCTTGAAATTTATTATGCTCTCAAAAGTATGTTTTGAAATATCATCGGAAAGTATCGAGTAAGCCTTTTGGATATCATCAGTATATTTTTCGTAAAATTCACGATTGAAAATATTCTCCCCATATACAGGCACATCCGCACAAATCACAGTATGTTTTTTTGATATATTGAGAATATTCTGTATTACATCTTCCCTCTGCGAACCGAATGCTATTATTATAACAGGATCGGGAAATTGCTGTTCTGTGTGACTGAGAGACATCACACGATACCCCCGAAAACTCCTGTCACGCACAAAACCGTCACTTGCCATAAATCCGCATACATTTATATCCAGTCTTTGAAATTCGTTAATTATCTTGTCCGCACCATTACCTGTACCGTAAATAATTATCGGTCTGTCAGTTTTTGCGAGCATGGTCCAGACATCATCACTGCTGTAAATATTCATGTTATCACCCGACAATATGATAACATTTTTTCATAAAAAAAGATAGTGCTTTGTTAAGTCTAATACTTTAAGGTTTACAAGTTTTAGATTTTACCAAATAATAGATAAAAATGTCAATATATAATCCGCCGCCGTCTGACGGCGGATATATTTTTTTACGCCTCCATCTGACGACCTAAAAAAGCCGCAGCCGCCTGTATCAGCTTGTTTTCGGTTTCTGTTGGCATAACATTACGGTCACTGAAAAGCATGACTACCGCACCCGAAACATCTCCAGCCGAAATTATAGGGTACATTATAGACGCCGATTTATCAGAATTGTCTATCGGATAAAATGTTCCTCCTCCCTTGCCTGCAATAAAGCTTCTTCGTGCAGACATATATTCTTCCATCATTGGTGATACCTTTTTATCAAGCATATCTTTTTTTGATATACCTGCCGCTGCTACAATACGGTCACCGTCACTTATCAGTACAGCCTGCTTTGATACCTTACTCAAAACCTCCGCATACTGTTCTGCAAAGCCTGACATTTCCCCCATCGGAGAATATTTCTTAAATATTACCTCTCCGTTAGATTCCGTATATATCTCCAGCGGGTCGCCCTCACTGATAATATTGACACTAAGAATTTCGCCCTTGCTTGTGCGAACCCGGGCGAATGGTGTGAGTATTTCGGATTTCTTAGTGCCTGAATTAAAATTTACGGCGGCTGCCTCCTGCCCGACCTGCAATTCCTCCGGAACACCTGTTCTCAGGAGCGCGTCAATGTCGGATTTCAGCTTAATGTCGATATGGTCTTTATAAACATCTATCCTGTCAATGATAAAATCGACATCAACCTTTGTCAGAGATTTTTTATTTATTATCGCATCAAATACCTCAATGACTGTTTTGGCTGTGCGGTTCATCTGAATGATGGCATTGTGCTTGTCCGTTGCTATCTGTATCTGCTGCTGAAAGCCCTCTATCTGCCGCAGCAGATCACCAATCTGCTCATCATACACTTCTGCTATCATATCTTCTCTTTCAGGGTGCTTTTTAATATCATTTATTCTCTGACGGTTGAGGAGCTTAATTTCCGTTTTTGTATCTTCGATTCTCTGCAAAAGAACTTCCACAACATTTTTACTTGAGGAAGTTTCCTTCTGCTCCTTGTCAATGGAAGATTGAAGCTGTTCGAGCATTTCCTCGGAATTGTCCTTGACCTTCTGTACAAACTCCTTCAGCAGCCTGTCAAGCATATCTACCCTTGTGTGATGGGAAGTGCAGCCTTTCAGACCTCTCTTGTGATAAGTTCCGCAGGTGTAGGCAGGTGCCAGATCAGAGCGGCTCAATGAAAACATCGGACTGCCGCAGTCACCGCAGAATAAATGTCCCGTATAAACATTGTCATACTTCTTTACCCCACGATAATTTGAGTTGGAACGCAGCTTCATCTGCTCCTGCACGACCGAAAACAGCTTGAAGTCAACAATAGGCTCGTGGTTATTGGCAATAACAATATGGTCTGTTTCTTGTAGTTTCATATCTCCGCCGTTAATTTTCTTGCGGCGGTATTTTCTTTGCCTGAGAGTGCCGATATAAAAGTCATTTGACAGAATACCGCTTATTGTAATGATACTCCAATCCTGCCTTGACCTGACAACAAATTCTTCACCTTCGGCTTCTTTCCTCGTTTCCTCGGATTTTCTCGGTGTAGGGATATGATTGTCGGTCAAATAGTTTGCAATTTTCTTATACCCCCAGCCGTCAGCATAAAGCTGAAAGATCTTTCTGACAATCTCGGCGGCAGGCTCATCGACAACAAACTTCATCGACTTTGTGTTGGTCATAATGTAGCCGTATGGTACTGCGCAGATCCATTTTCCTTCTTCCTGTCGGTGCTTGATGACTGCCTTGACTTTTTTGGAAGTATCGGTAACAGGCATTTCGTTTATCAGAAAGCGGAACTGTATCGCTGTCCAGTCGTCAGAAGTCGGATAGTCGATACCGTCACCAATGGAAATGATGCGCATACCCACATCACGCAAGTCCTCCAGTTCTACAAGTCCCCTGCTTGTACGGCGGGAGAATCTCGAAAAGTCCTTGACGATCATAATATCATATTCCCTGCGAAACATCTTTTTTCGCAGTATCTGATAATTCTCTCGCTGTTCAAATGTATATCCCGAACGGTCACGATCTTCATAAAAATCAAGCTGCGCTTCGGGGAACATTCTGGCCACATAGTCGGCTATGATCGCCTTCTGGTTTTCGATAGATGTATTGTCCTTGTCGAGTTCTTCATCTACGGAAATACGGCAATAACCGGCTATTCGTAATTTTTCGTCCATTTTTGTCTCCTTTCTACCAATGTTGCAATATATAATTAGTATGTTGATGTTAACATTGTAACATACATTCTTGTATTTGTAAAGAGAGCTTTGCAGAAAAAAGGATGTGCCGTTAAGCACACCCTATATTCCTTACGATCAGGTTTTCAGTATTGGTGTATAAGTCTCCCTTGCCCGACAAGAAGTAAACGACTTTGCACTTTTTGTTTTTGACAGTAGAAAGCAGCAGATCAGTCAATTCCTGACGGTCAAAAAGCTGCTGTTCTTCTTTTGTCATCCATACGGAGATGTAATTATCTTTTTCTTTGTTATATATTTCCAATGTATCAGCTCCTTCTGATTATATTATTGCCGGAATTTTTATGTATAATCGTTATTACAAACAGGAAAGAAAATGTTATCGCCTGAATTCTGTCTCGTTCATTAGGTCAGTTTTTTCTGCCACCAATGCTGTCAACGCTTTTCGTCAGTTTTTCGATTTTCTTTTCAAGCGTGATCAGCGTATGATCCTCGTCGCTGAACATTGCTCTGAGAATTTTTCTTTGCAGATCTTCGATTTGTTTCAGATATTCAGATACAACTTTTAGCTGTGTTCTGTTGACAAACTTCTGATAGTTCCCGATGTATGCGATCTGATTTATGTTTCTTCCTATCCTCGATATTTCGACAGTCAGCTTTGCAATATCATCTTTCAGGATCACTCTTTTGGTCTGAGAGAGATGGATAATGAATTTTGAAACTGTCATGTGTGCTTCGGCTGCCTTGCGTTTCAGATTTTCTTTTTCTTCCGGTGTCATTCTTACTTCAACTCTTGATAGTTTTGTTTTTGGCATTTTCGCTTCAACTCCTTTATTTGGTTTTCAAAAAGCCGTGATTATTGTGATGAATATGTACATCATCAAAATGAACATCTTGGGAGTACGCAAGCAGAGATTTTGTACGCCCTGATACCGTACAAATCAGCTTGTTGGTGAAATCCCCACACCCCATTTTTATTTTGCCATTCTGCAAAATCCTGAAATCGCTTCGCTCACCATAAATAAAAAATTCTGAAATTCTTGTTCTACGGTTTCCGAGGTTTTTCAATTTTTACGAAGTAGGGCAGAAATGGCTTTTAAGAAAATTTCAAACTTTCATATTTCGGGCTTCCGTTGTTTTAAGCAATTTCTGAATATACCACCAGAAGAAGAAAATGTAAAAAGGCTCCTTTTACTGAATAGGCTAATTCGGATTTTTGTTCAAGGTTGCAAGATTGTATGTATAGGGATTTTTTGCAATGTTGCAAGGTTGCAAAATTTCCTAATACATACAATCTTGCAATGTTAATTTGGAAGCTGCCAAAACCAAGTTTTCTTTTTGAATGATTTGATATTCAGATTCTTTTTAGCATCATTTAATGTTCTATTGCCAATATTCCTGTAACTTGCCTGTTGCTGAATTATCTTTTGCTGTTTTGGAGTTCCATCAGAAAGAAACTCCATTAAAAACTTTTCCGCTTGTTCTACTTTTGAAACACTGCCAGTACCATTAAGAAGATCATCAATAGAAATATTATATTTTCCGATAAATCGAAAACCTGTTTCCTTGTTAAGTTCAAAGGCAATAGGCTCGCCTTCCGGTGCAAGACTGCTCTTAACTTGTGCCATTACTCTGACAGTGGGATTGTCTTTTATCCTGCCGACAAGCAATACACTTCTTGCGGATGCAGGAATGTCAATAGAGCCTAAACCTCTGTAAGAAGATTTCATTCCCATTGCTTTATTCAGGTGACCGATAAGAACAACAGCACACTGTTGTCTTTGTGCGACTTCTGCTAAATGTTTCATAACGGGTCTTATTTCATTGGCTCGGTGCATATCGACATTTGCTCCTATATAGGCTTGCAGTTGATCAAGTATGACCAATTTAGCTTTGGTTTCAATAATCGCCTGCTCCAATATTTCGTCCGTCAATGAAAGCTCTAATTTGCTCTCGTCTATTACCGTTATTCTCTCATCGTCAGCATTTGCAGCTATCAGTCGAGGTTTAACAGTATCAGAAAGACCGTCTTCGGCAGTCTGGTAGATGATGTTGATAGGGTCGGATTTTTCTTCACTCTCGGGCAACTTTTCTCCCTTTGAAAGCAGGGAGGCAAGGTTGA
>JBGVAQ010000102.1:0-5223 GCA_045224775.1 Acutalibacteraceae bacterium
CCGACCGTGCCTTTACCATTACATATCCTCTGTAAAATCCTCATTGAGCTTGTTAAGACTTGCGGCTTTAAGATATGCATTTATAAAACCGTCAATATCTCCATCCATGACTGCATTTATATTACCTGTTTCATAGCTTGTGCGGTGATCCTTTACCATAGTGTAAGGCATAAATACATATGAGCGTATCTGCGCACCCCATGCTATTTCTTTCTGTACACCTTTGATATCCTCTATCTTTTCGAGATGCTCTCTTTCCTTTATCTCAATAAGCTTGGATTTGAGCATCATCATTGCTATATCCCTGTTCTGATACTGGCTTCTTTCAACCTGTGACGCAACAACTATACCTGTAGGTATATGTGTAAGACGTACAGCCGATGATGTTTTATTGACCTTCTGACCGCCTGCTCCGCTCGCACGGTAAACATCCATCTTTACATCCTCAGGTCTTATTTCAACATTTATCGTATTATCTATCTCAGGCATTACTTCAAGTGATGCGAATGATGTATGTCTTCTGCCCGATGCGTCAAACGGTGAAACACGCACAAGTCTGTGTACGCCCGATTCACTCTTTAAATATCCGTATGCATTTTCGCCTTCTATAAGAAGTACTGCACTTTTAAGTCCTGCTTCTTCTCCGTCAAGATAGTCAACTTCCTTGACTTTGAAGTTATGGCGTTCTGCCCATCTTGTGTACATTCTGTAGAGCATTTCCGCCCAGTCCTGAGCTTCCGTTCCGCCTGCTCCTGCATGGAATGTGAGTATGGCATTCTTGGAGTCATATTCACCTGTAAGAAGTGTCTGCAAACGCTGAGCCTCATATTCATTCTTTACTGCTTCAAGCTCCTGCTGTGCTTCCTCCAAAAGTGAAAGATCCTCTTCCTCATTTGCAAGCTCTATAAGCGCAAGTGTATCGTCATATGCCGAAACAAGTCCGTCATAGGCTGCGACCTTATTTTTGAGTGTACCTGTCTTTTGCAGTACCTTCTGGGAGTTTTCGACATCATCCCAGAATCCCGGCTGTGCAGCCCGCTGTTCAAGCTGTTCTATCTCCATTTTCATTTTATCAAGACCGAGAGCATTGGAAAGCTCCTTTATATCAGGCTCCATTGCTTCAAGCTGTAATCTGAGTTCTTCAAATTGTAACATAAATAACACTCACCGTTTCTCCGCACTGTTTTTTCATATACACAGTCTTTATTATGCGGCTGAAAGACTGATAAGACTTAACCTATTTATTATAAAATAAAATCAGCCGATTGTAAAGCGTTATTCTGCATTTTTTTTGGAAACGGACAGAAAAAAGTCAGGGACTGCGTGAGTCCCTGACCGTAATTTTCAATATATTTCAGGGTAAGCTGCGGAATATCAGTCCTTCGGCTCAAGAAGTCCGTAGGTGCCTCCCTTACGCTTATAAACAACATTTATAGTATTAGTGTTGCTGTTGAGGAACATAAAGAACTCATGACCGATAAGGTTCATCTGAAGTATAGCCTCCTCAACGCTGAGAGGCTTAACTGAGAAGCTCTTTGTCTTGACTACCGTATAATCATCATCACCAAGAACTATCTCGTCATCAGATACTTCTTCCTCTGCAAAATACTGTTCAAAGCTATCAGCTCTCATTTTCTTGCTGAGCTTTGTCTTGTTCTTTCTTATCTGTCCACCGAGTATATCTACAACCTGATCAAGTGCATCATTCATTTCAACTGCTGTACTTTCTGCACGGTATGTCATACCATTATCACGGATAGTAACTTCAACAGTCTGTCTGTTTTTTTCAACAGTAACCGTTACGACAGCTTCTGCGGAGTCGGAATATATTTTTTCAAACTTGCCAAGCTTTTTGTAAACACGCTCCTTGAAATTATCTCTAAGATTAACTTTTCTGCCTATTATGTTGTATTTCATAAGCCGAACCTCCTTAATATCTGATGATCTCATATCTGATCATATCTGAGATTACAAATATTATAACACAATAAACAAAAAATTCCAATAGTTTATTGAAAATTATATAAAAAATTTTAGCTTTCAATTTTAGACAATATCACAAAAGCAATTTTTAACAACTTTTCCGTTAATAACCACTGTCATTACCCTGCTCATTATATCAAGCGGATCGGACGAAAATACAACTATATCAGCATCCTTGCCTTTTTCAAGTGAACCTATCTTGTCACTCAGACCGCATATTTCGGCAGGATATTTTGTTACGGCTCTCATAGCCTCTTCCCTGTCCATTCCCTCTTTTACTGCAACAGCCGCACACAAAAGAAGATGCTTTATAGGTGTTTCGGGATGATCGGTTATTATCGCCGTTTTTATTCCGTTTGAGGACAGTATTCCTGCCGCCGCCGCATTCTGATTTCTAAGCTCCGGCTTGCTTCTGTCAGTGAGTACAGGACCTGAAAGTATGCCTTTCATATTCTCCTCTTTCAGCTCATCACAGACAAGATGTGCTTCCGTTGCGTGTACAAGCACATAGTCGATATCAAATTCCTTTGCTATCCTTATTGCCGTAAAAATATCGTCAGACCTGTGGACGTGAAAATGTGCCGGTATTTCCTTTCTGAAAAGCGGTAGAAGTGAGTCATTTTTCAGGTCAAATTCAGGCTCGTCAAAATTATCCTTATCATTCTCATAATTGCATCTGTCCTTATAATACTTCCTTGCACGGAAAAGTGCTTCACGGATAAGTGCCGCTGTTGCCATCCTTGTTACAGGCATCTGCTCCTTATCGTTATATGATGATTTAGGATTTTCTCCGAGTGCGAATTTTATTCCGGCAGGTGCTTTTATTATCATATTGTCTATACGCTTTCCGTATGTCTTTACTGCGGCAAGCTGTCCCGCTATCGGATTGGCACTTCCCGGCCCTGCTATAACGGTTGTAACGCCTGACGATGCCGCTTCCTCAAAATATCCGTCCATAGGATTTACAGCATCTATTGCTCTGAGCTGGGGTGTTACCGGATCTGTATCTTCGTTGCAGTCATCACCCTCGAATGTCAGCGAGTCACCATACATTCCGAGGTGTGTATGTGCGTCAATAAGTCCCGGATAAATTATACCGCCCTTGGCATCTATAACCTCTCCGGTTATGGAATTAAGCTCCGACATAGCACCGAGAGAAAGTATCTTTCCATAGGCAAAGCCTATATATCCGTTTTTTATGACAGTGTTCTTTCTGTCCATTGTATGTATTTCAGCATTTATTATAAGCATACGTATTCCTCTTTATAAAAAATTAAAGCCGCATCGGATAAATGCGGCTCTGTATTTTACTTCTGATAATTTCCTCGTCTTGTTGAACCTCTTCTTGATTCATTTGCACGTTTGAGATTCGAGATTTTTTCATCACTTGTCTGCTTGAATTTTGAAAGCATATCCTCAAAGCTTACAGGTTCGGAGCTTTTTTGGGGTTGCCATTCGTAGCTGCTTGCAGAGCTGCGTGGTATATACTGCGAATTAGAGCCACGATTCTGTCGGTTATTAGGATTCTGCTGCGGAAGTGCCTTTTTTATCGAAAGGCTTATCTTTCCGTCATCACCTATACTAAGTACCTTGACTTTTACTGTCTGTCCCTCAGTCAGATGATCCTTAATGTCATTCACATACGTCGGAGCAACCTCGGAAATATGCACCATACCGGTTTTACCGCCTTCAAGATCAACAAACGCTCCAAATTTTGTGATTCCCGAAACCTTGCCCTCTACTATCATTCCTACCTCTAAGCTCATACTTAATACGTTTTCTCCTCTCAGTTACCGGCAATGTTTATAAATTCAACTTCACCGCTTTTTACATAATCCAGATTTTCTCTTGCTATCTTTTCAATGTAGTCCGAAAGCGAATCAAGATCATTTTTTTCTGCTGCATCGGCATAATTTTTAAGCTCTTCTATCCTGATATTCTGGAGCGTTTTATAGTTATCAAGCTCGGAAAGCTCTTCTCTTGCCTTTTTGATCCTCACATTCTGATCGACCAGACGAACAGCAACATAAATAACAAGAGCGATAACAGCGATACAAAGTATCCAGTTTGTTTTTCCTTTGACTCTTTTGGTCTTTACAGCTTTATTAGCCTTGTATTTTTTTCCTGCCACAGTCGGATCACCCCTTACCTTTACTACATTCGACAACAAAACCGATACAACGATATTATTATACAACATTATACAGCACTTTTTCAAGGGAAAATCAACACTTTTTTATTTTTTTTAAGAAATTTTTAAGCTTTTTAACAAAAAATCCTGTACATGATGATAAAAATACTGCTGTCGGTAAATACACCTTATTGAAACAGCATGTAATGCCTCTGAATATCAGTACAGAAAGGCGTTTTATAAGTTTTCCGAGTGTAAAATAAAGCACACAGAATA
This sequence comes from Acutalibacteraceae bacterium, assembly GCA_045224775.1. GTDB lineage: Bacteria > Bacillota > Clostridia > Oscillospirales > Acutalibacteraceae > UBA1213. Next base: position 4,391 of record JBGVAQ010000102.1, read on the forward strand.
TAACTATCTGTGCAAAAACAGAATAGCCTCTTATATTGCCTTTTGTCTGAGACAGTGCAAAAAGAAAATTGAGTACTGCGGCAAAAAGCATGAAAAGCATATCGCTTACAAACAGTCTTATTTTTCCGGGCGGTGCAGCTATATTTATAAGCTCTGTAACCATGAAAACAGCAAACAGTACTGCTCCCAGAACAAACGACCTGAGAAATATAAGTGTCTGCTGATAGACAACTATTTCCAAGCTATCACCTATCTGAATAATCTTGAGAAAAATCCGCCTTCCTGCTGACGAATTTCCGAATATACAAGAGAATCTATTTCCCCGTCTATGTTAAGCTCGCCTGTTTCCTGACTGAAATTGTTTATATGGAGCTTATCTCCCTTTATACAAAGCTCACCGAGTTCGGTTATAAGAGTAACTGTATGCTCATCAAAGCCTGCAACGTCATTTACTCCCGAAAGTGAAAGCTGCTTTCTGTCCTCAAGTATCATGCTGTGCTTTTTCCTTACAGCCGTCTGTGTTTCAGATGCCATTTTACCGCCCCTTATAATTCATTCTATTAATGTTTATTCAAAGGAACGTCATGTTATGCATATCATGTCAGCAGCTTATACATAAGCCCTGCTTCTTCCTTTTTGGCATATTCATTTATGCTTACGACCTCGGCTTTTATCGGATGAGCACCCATGCTTATCTCGATTATATCGCCTGTCTTTACCTCATATGAAGCTCTCGCCTGCTTTCCGTTAACAAAAACTCTTCCTGCGTCACAGGCTTCATTTGCTACCGTTCTGCGTTTGATTATTCTGGATATTTTCAGATATTTGTCAAG
>JBGVAQ010000103.1:0-3023 GCA_045224775.1 Acutalibacteraceae bacterium
TCGTACAGCGGCAGCGTAAGCAGAAGGGCGAGCAGCTTGACCTCTTCGACGGCGAGTATACATACCGCTGCATACTGACCAACGACTACGAGCCTTCCGTAAGAGAGATTGTCGAGTTCTATAACCTCCGCGGAGGAAAGGAGCGCATCTTCGATGACATGAACAATGGTTTCGGATGGTCCAGATTGCCCAAATCCTTCATGGCAGAGAACACAGTGTTCCTTCTTCTTACAGCACTTATCCGTAACTTCTACAAGGTCATTATCCAAAGACTTGACGTAAAGAGGTTCGGACCCAATAAAACAAGTCGCATAAAAGCGTTTGTCTTCAGATTTGTCTCTGTACCAGCCAAATGGATCAGAACATCAAGGTGGTATGTGCTGAATATCTATACCTGTAATAATGCTTACGCAGATGTATTCCAGACTGATTTTGGATGACGACTACAACTTATGGGTATGATACTGCGTATTGTCTCAAGTCGCATTGTGGGGTAAGGGGGTATTGTAGGCAGAAGTGGGTATTTCAGCCTCAATTTATCTAATAATTCAGTAATGAGAGAACGTGTACACGTAAATAGGACGATGAAGGACTTAGTTGCGGATTTGAGGCTTATGAAAAGCGTATTGCTTTCTCAATACATGCCGTTCCTCTTCGCTCAGCGACAGGAAATAGGCTTTCCATCCCGGACAGAAATTGATGTGCCATCGCCAAAAACGACCCAACAATGACTTGGGTGAACGGTCGTATCGCCGCCTCAGTGGGCACTGCTGACAGTTATGTTTCTTTTCCAATACTTTATCTATTTATCTTTCGTAAAACTCTCGTGGCAAAAATAAGGATTATTTTCAGTGATCAAGCACACAGTTCATTAAAAAAGAGAGGATTTGCTAAGATTCAGAATAACGACGAGCCATCGACCCCAACGGGAGTCGAACTTCAAGTAACCGCACATGATACAATGTGCGGGTCGAAGTGCCTTCCCAATCCACGACCCCAACGGAGGTCGAACCTTTCTACAGACATACGGTTCGACCCCGTTAGGGTCGGATGTATAGGAGTCATCGAGCCATCCGCAAGTCTTCGACATTGCGGTTAACAGGGGTGAGACCCTTTTCAGGGTCTGTTTGTTTGCACACCTTCATTCTACATAAACGGCTAAATTCAAATATTAAAAGCGTTTACATATTGCAACGTATTTATCTGTTATGCTCCTATTAAATTGTTCTATATCCTTATACTTTTCAACTAAATCCTTTATCACAGGCGCATTTAAATCGACGTTTAGGGTATATTGAACAAAAGCACGTAGCATCTCATAATTATAATTTACTCAAGTTTCGGATTTAGGTTGAGAGGATAGATTTTGCCATGAAAAAAGGCTTATCCATACAGGAAAAACTAAAAGACTTGCGAGTTTCGGAAAAAGGCTTCACGCTGAAACAGCTTGCAGATGAAACCGGAATTGCTTCATCGACTCTGGGCAGCTATGAAAGTGACGATTATAAAGACATCAGTCATACGAATCTGGTGATCCTTGCCGAATACTACCATGTTTCTACCGACTGGCTGCTGGGTCTCACCGAATCCCGTGAAGTTCAGAATCACGAAATTGCGGAGCTTCATCTGGACAATGAAACCTTGGATATTCTAAAAAGCGGCAGACTCAACAACCGTCTGCTCTGCGAGATGATAAAGCACCCGGATTTTCTAAAGCTGATGACTGACACCGAAATCTATGTGGACGGCATCGCCACCATGCAGATTAAGAATATGAACGACTGGCTGAATGCAGTTCGGCTCCAAATTTTGCAGCAGCACAACCCGGAAAGCAACGACCTGTATGTTCAGGTTCTGGACGCTGCCCGCATCGACGAAGAGGAATACTTCTTCCATAACATCCACGGCGATCTGGATCGGGTCATTCGCAGCATCCGTGAGAAAAACCAAAATGCCACGGAATCCGCTCCCATTGAACGCCCCGCATCCAACGACAAAAAGATGCAGCGTCTTTTGCAGTCCATGAAATACAAGAGTAATCCGATTGAAGAATTCTGGCGTTACTTCTGCGAAGAACTGCAAATTGACTACGATAAGCTCCTCGAAGAAGAACATGACACCATGAAGAGAATATTCAAGAAGTCCAAGCTGTTAAAGAGCTTCCCAAGTCACAGGAATAAAGCTCGGAAATAAAAAAGCCGCTGCCGCATGGTTTTAATTCCATGTAGCAGCGGTTTTTCGCTGGTGGTATTCCGTTACAATAACAACGCTGTTTTATTTGAAATTTTCTCGTTTATTGCGGAAACTGTATCCTGAATCGAATCATTTGTTGTGTCTATAGCATTCCGCTCATATACTCCAAGATGATGGAATTGCTCCCACATCACTTCTACCAATTCAGTATTTGTTTCGCTATCCAATTTCAAACGTCCAGTCGCCCGGTTCAGGGTTTCCTCCTTGCTTGCTCTCAAAATGATATAATGTACTTCATAGCCTTCGTGAACGATATTTAACCAAGGCTGCAAAAACCACGGGCCGATAATTCCATCCACGATTACATCATATCCACCACGGGCATAACGCTTTGCGGCTTCTAAAAAGGCCTCGATCACAATCAGGTTTTGCTCATTGGATTCCGGCAAATGCGGCAATATTGCCCCTTTGCTCAGGTAATGGTAAAAATCATCGGTATGCATATGCACTGATTTTTCCATACAGGATTCCTTCGCAACAATAGCTGATACTGTCGATTTTCCAGTTCCCGGAGGGCCTGTAATTACGATAATTCTTCCTCGCTCCATTTTACTGATCCCTTCAACTTCGTGCTTTGTTCACTTTTTCACAACGATTCAATAGGTATATTATGCTGCTTCAAAAAGGACAGCTTATCCCAATATCCTCTCTGGAACAGAATTTTACCATTTACAACATGGAAGAAGCCGCATCCCCGCAGTCCCAGAGGATCCTTCCATTCTAAAATCGCCCACTGTCCATCTTCAAAGATGTTCTCTACAATGGCAGTC
>JBGVAQ010000104.1:0-1049 GCA_045224775.1 Acutalibacteraceae bacterium
CATTATTTGAAAAAGCAGAAGCCAAGCTGGATGAAAATGGATTGTGGCAGGTTAATCTTGCCTGTACTTCATCTGCACTGGAATATATATTATAGAAAATATTGGCTATCTTCGTTACCGTTTGAAAAATATCATTGATCTTACAAGCAGATACAGTTATGTTCTCAAACTTCCCATACCCCAATACACCCAAAAGCCGATAATCAAGCCGAGAACAGACGATCAATTATGCTGCAACACATGAAAATGGCAATGACCTACGCAGATAAGCAGGTATTCTGGAGTAAAACCTGTTCAAAAGCTCGGAAATTTGTTCATCAGTCAAACGCAGCGATTCCATAACGCTGTCAAGGAAAGCCTGTACAATAATTGACATAGATTGACTGAAGGTAATGTCCTGCAATTCGTCACACATAAGATAGAATAGTTCTCCGGCAGTCCTGTCATCTTCATCAATTCGTTTTTCAACGGAAATCAGCATATATCTCGTAAATACAATAGAAACATAAGCAGTCATCGCATCGTAGGACAAGCTGCGGCAGCCTGTTTCAAGCTTCAGCATAGATTTGCAGGTTTTGAAAAACACCTCTATATCCCATCTTTTACCGTAGATACGAATGATCTCCTTTTCGGAAAGTTCAGTATTAGTGCAGATCATCGCAAGCCAATCTTTCCTGTTAGAGCGATTTCTGACACAGACTATTCTTGCAGGAATGGTTATGTCGTTTCCGTTTTCATCTTTAGCAGTTACTGTCACTATAACAAAAAGAAGGTATTTAGAGCGCCCCGGACGTTTTTTGCACTTGCTGAAAATCTGTTTGACATTGAGTTTCTGACCGTCAAAAGTGTAGTTGATCTTTGAACTCTTTTTGACCATGGCGATCGTATCAAGACCACACTCATTTTTGATGCGGATGATCTCCTTCGGATTGGAAAACCAACTGTCGAAAAGGACATACTTTGCCCTGTGACCGGCTTTTAAAGCCATTTTCAGCATATCAAGCATAACATCGGTAGCTTTCATTCTTGCCTGCTCACGGCGCTTGTGT
>JBGVAQ010000105.1:0-4987 GCA_045224775.1 Acutalibacteraceae bacterium
GCCGTACCTGCCATAGCCGCAAGATAAAGAAGAATAAGAACACAGCCGTACTCATAGAAGACAAGCTTTCCGCCGAATAGTAAACCGACTATGATAAGTGCAGAGCCGCCGAGGATAAACTGCCATGCAGATATTTGTATGGGACTTCTGCCGCCTGAAATTTTTTTGGTTATGATATTTCCAGCCGCACCCGAAAGATTTGAGAGTATAACAAGACCGTCACCGATAAGCAGAAAGCCGCCCATATCACCGCCGATATTCATAACGACTATACCGGTTATTCCTATGACACAGCCGAGGAGTTTTTTTATTGTCAGACTGTCATTCTTGAAGAACAGTGCGGAAAGTATGACAGAGGCGAATGCGGCAACGGATGTCAGCACCGAGGATTTTGTTCCGCTGACATTAACAAGTCCGATGTAAAGAAGAAGGTACTGGAGAAATGTCTGGAACAGACCGAGTAAAGATATAGGAAGTATGTCATTCTTTCTTAGTGACATTTTTTTCGGAGAGATGATAAGCCCGATTATAAGTACTATCACACCGGCAGCGGCAAATCTTGCACCTGCAAAAACGATAGTTGATGATATATCGTTACTATCTATCCTGAAAAGCTTGTAGCCTGTTTTTATGCACGGAAAAGCACTTCCCCAGAGCATTGTACAAAATACGGCAATTACCGTTATGAAGATAGGGTTAGTCAGGAGCTTTTCACGGTTCTTCATTTGCGTACATGTCCTTTTCAAAATTTTCAAGGAAATTATGTTCCTCGTCCTCTTTGTAGTAGCCGATTATCGTACTAAGATTTACTCTTTCAACACTTCTGAAAATATTTATATCGACCTGCGGATTAGTTTTTTTCATTTCCTTTATAAGCATTTTTATTTCCTGACGCTTTGAATCTCCCGCACTGTCGGGATCGGCATTTCTTTCCGTAAATCTGCATGCACATTGTAGGAAACTGAGGTTATTATAATTTTTCCATGAGATTATATCCTTTTCCCGTATATAATACATGGGGCGTATAAGCTCCATACCTTCAAAATTCGTACTTTTTATTCTCGGCATCATAGTCTGTACCTGAGCGCCGTACAGCATACCCATAAGTATAGTTTCTATAACATCATCAAAGTGATGACCGAGAGCTATTTTGTTACAGCCCAGCATCTGAGCCTGTTTATAGAGATGTCCCCTTCTCATCCTTGCACAGAGATAGCAGGGATTTTTTTGTATATTCACAACAGTACCGAAAATGTCCGTATCAAAAATTTTTATCGGTATACCGAGTATTCCGGCATTGTCTATTATTTTCTGTCTGTTTGAGGGTGTATATCCGGGATCCATAACGATAAATTCCATATCAAATGGATAGTCGCCGTGACGTGAAAGCTCCTGCATGAGCTTTGCAAGCAGCATTGAATCCTTTCCGCCCGATATGCAGACGGCTATTTTATCGCCTTTCTGAATGAGCTTGTAATCTTTTACTGCCCCGATAAATCTGTGAAAAAGAGTTTTTTTGTATTTGGTTATAATACTGTGTTCAGCCGCATTTGTTTTTTCATTCATCTGTTAACCCTCCGTTTATATTCATTATACCACCTGTTTGTTTACTGTGTCAATCGTGATAAAAGTATGTGATGATGTATATTTTGAGCTGAGGCTTAATATTAATTTATAACAAAACATAAGGGGATGTTTATTATGGCGGAAAACAATGACAGCTTTGTGTCGGCGGCTGAGATACTTTGCGATGATCTGAGAAATGCAGTGATGTCTGTTCCCGAAAGCAGACGGGCGGATATACAGGAAATACGTCTTAGGTGCGGAAAGCCGCTTGTGCTGACTGACGGCACATCAGCATTATTTATTGACAGCGGCGGTCGCATACTTTATTCTCTAAGCGACAATGCATTCAGAGTAACTCAGCGGCATATATATGATACATTCAGACGTTTGTGCAGTTATTCCGTATATAGCTGTGCAAATGATATAAAAAACGGGTTCATAACCGTGAGAGGCGGACACAGGGCAGGACTTTGCGGAACGGCTGTTGTAAGTGACGGAAAGATAACGGCTGTCAATGATATTTCCTCAATAGATCTGAGAATATCCCGTCAGATAAAAGGCGTTTCCGAGCCGATAGTGAAAAAGCTTTGTCCGTTAAAAAGCGGTGTTCTGATAGCCGGAGTACCGTCAAGCGGTAAAACGACTATACTCCGTGATCTTGCATACAGACTTTCTCTCGGCATCGACTGTAAGATAATGCGTACTGTCGTGATAGACGAAAGGGGCGAGATATCGGGAACATATTCGGGTAAAGCATATAATGAGCTTGGTCTGAGTGACATTATGAACGGATATCCGAAGGGTGAGGGGATAATACAGGCTATAAGGGCAATGTCGCCGCAGATAATAATATGTGATGAGCTTGGAGATGAAAACGACTGCCGCAGTGTTGAACAGGGAATAAATGCAGGGGTTATGATAATTGCTACCGCACATGCATCATCATTTGAAGAACTTATGAAGCGTGAGCATATCGGCAGACTTATACGTATGGGAGCATTCGGAAATGTTGTCATGCTCGGAACATCGGACAGACCGTCACATATAGCAGAAATAATTGACACGGAAAAGATAACAGGGGAGTGAGCGAAAACGGAGATGATAAAACTTACAGGCTGTCTGCTGATAGTTGTATGTACAACGGCGGCAGGAATTTTCTGTTCGGAAAAGTTCAGACTGAGGACGGTATTTTATGAGCAGTATTTATTGTTCCTCACGAATGCAGGAACATTCATAAGCTATACGGCGGCAAGTATAGGTGAGCTTTTGTCTATGAATATATCCGCACCTATGATAGAACCGATACTTAAAGAGGCAAAGCATTCACTTGAAAATGGTTCGGAGTTTTCATGTGCATGGAGAAAGGCTGTTGACGGGAATGTAAGCTGTAAAGAGGACAGGGAGCTTTTGTACGGATTCGGGGATAATTTCGGTACGAGTGATGTTGAGGGAGAGTTAAGTAAATTAGGTTTGCACAAAGAACTTGCAGAACGCAGGCTGAATGAGCTGAGAGATGAACTGAAAACAAAGAGAAAGCTGTACAGAGTAATGGGAATGTTTGCAGGAGTACTGACGGCGGTTGTTATCTATTAGTGAATAGCTGAGGAACGGTGAGAAAATGAACGTGAACTTCATTTTTAAGATAGCGGCAATAGGAATAATAGTTGCGGTGCTTAGTCTTGTGCTGACACGTTCGGGACGTGAGGAACAGGCAATGATGACGACACTTGCAGGACTGATAGTTGTACTTCTGATGCTCGTACAGCAGATATCGGAGCTTTTCACAACTATTGAAACGCTTTTCGGGTTCTGACTATGGAGATATTCGGATATTTTGCGCTTGCGGTAACAGCGGCATTCTGTGCTGTTGCGCTGAAAAAATACGCACCTGAAACATCTGTTGTCATAGCCGTAGCCGCAAGTGCCGCACTTCTTGTAAAGATACTTTCGGGTATATCACCGGTGATTACAGAAATAAACGAGCTTGTATCGGTATCGGGAGTAAGTACTGGGTATGTACCGGCGCTTATGAAAACGATAGGGATATGTTTTGTATGTCAGTTTACGGCGGATGCATGCCGTGATGCAGGACAAAATTCCCTTGCATCAAAAACCGAGCTTGCCGCAAGGGTAGCCGTGATAATAATATCACTTCCGCTTTTCAGGGATATTCTGAATACGGTATCGGGCATTCTGAAAATTTAGTTGGTTATATTTAACATAAGTTTGGTGAATAAATTCTAAGCCTCCATCATTGAGGGAGGTGGCACGAAGTGCCGGAGGGAGTTCTCCACGCAGTTTCCCACAAAGTGTACTTTCAGTTGAAAAATTCTGCAAACAACCTGTCATCCTGAGCGTAAGCGAAGGATCTTAAAAGATTCTTCACTGCGTTCAGAATGACAAACCAAGTGTGTTTATCGTTCTTTTTCCGCTTCGCTGATTTTATATTAACCGCAAATTACAACTCCCTCAGTCAGCATAGCTGACAGCTCCCTCAAGGAGGGAGCCTTTAATATAATTTATTTGAGGACAGGGAAAATGAAAAAGCTTTTTAAGATAACAGCGGTAATCGGATGTATTATTATAGTGATGTTGTGTTTTTCGGTCAGTGTGTGTGCAAAGCATAACGGCAGTACGGATGATGTGTATAAAAAACAGCTTGAAAGCATTGACAGTCAGGGAATGTTATCCGCAATACCCGAACAGGCAAGGGAAAGCCTTTCGAATATCGGTATAAGCTCGGCGGATATAGACAATCTCACTTCACTTGATACAAAAAGTATATTTGAGGAGATAATTTCACTTTCGGGGAAAAGCAGTAAAGCACCGCTTAACAGCTTTGCTGTATGTATAGGGATAATGCTTCTTTGTACGGTGACAGAGGGATTTCGTTTCGGACTTGCGGAAAAGCGTCTTTTGACTGTGCAGAACGCAGTCGGCGCAGTATGCGTATGTACAGCCGTTATAATGCCGCTTTGCTCGCTTATATACAAAACATCGGAGATAATAAACGGTGCGGCAGGTTTTATGCTTTTGTATGTGCCTGTGCTTGCTGGACTTCTGCTTACATCAGGCAGGGAAACGACAGCAGCGGCTTATTACGGCTCAATGATGACATTCGGGAATTTCGTTTCAGCGGTTTCGTCAAAGATAGTAATTCCGCTGATGAATGTATTTCTTGCACTTTCGCTGACATCAGCCGTTTCGCCAAAGTTAAGCTTTGGTTCGCTCTGTGGTTCACTGTATAAAACAGCCAAACAGGTGCTTGTGTTTGTTATGTCGGTATTTGTTACCGTTACATCAATACAGACAATAGTTACATCATCAATGGACAATGTGAGCAAGCGTACAATACGTTTTGCATTAGGCTCATTCGTGCCTGTTGTCGGGAATGTGGTCGGTGAGGCAATAACGACATTCA
>JBGVAQ010000106.1:0-3898 GCA_045224775.1 Acutalibacteraceae bacterium
GTATACAAGCCGACTTACAAGCCTGTATATGCCGAGGCTGAGGAACCTGAGGATGATGACATGAATGATTGTGATACATCCGAGGAAGAGGATTCCGAAAACGAAACACTTTCGGAAGAGGATGAAGAAACTCCCGAAAGCGTAAGAGAAGCCAAAAGACAGGCTTATGACAAGGCTGCCGCAAGCATAATGAGCGAAAGAAAAAGAGAGGCTCTGGATCCTGCATCATTCAATATGCCCGAAGTTTCAGAGCCGGCAAAGGCTGCCGGCAATTCCAATGACGGCGCATATGCCGAGCTTTTTCAGATGCTTGATGATCTTAAATAAAATCAGTTCTTACAGACACGGTGCGTTAAAGTATCGTGTCTGTTTTTTGTTTATGTGATAAATAACGGGTAAAAAAATTCCCGTCTGTGCTTGTTGAATGTCTATTGAAAAATCACGGTTTATATGTTTTTTTTGTGGAAAGACTTGTAATTTGAAAAGGAATGTTGTATAATAAGAACATAAAATATTAGGAGGTAATTCCAATGCCAGTAAAAGTTGCTATTAATGGTTTTGGCCGTATAGGCCGTCTTGCATTCAGACAGATGTTTGATGCTCCCGGTTATGAGATCGTTGCTATCAACGACCTTACAAAGCCCTCAATGCTTGCTAATCTTCTTAAGTATGATACCGCTCAGGGCGGTTACTGCGGTAAGATCGGTGAAGGTCTTCACACAGTAAGTGCTGATGATGAGGCTGGTACTCTCACAGTTGACGGCAAGACTCTTACAATCTATGCTAAGGCTAATGCTGCTGAGCTTCCCTGGGGCGAACTCGGTGTAGACGTTGTTCTCGAGTGCACAGGTTTCTATTGCTCAAAGGCTAAGTCACAGGCTCATATCGATGCAGGTGCTAAGAAAGTTGTTATTTCTGCTCCCGCTGGTAATGATCTTAAGACTATCGTATTCAGCGTTAACGAGAATACTCTTACAGCTGAGGATACTATAATCTCTGCTGCTTCTTGTACAACAAACTGCCTCGCTCCTATGGCTAAGGCTCTTAATGATTATGCTCCTATCCAGAGCGGTATCATGTCAACAATCCACGCTTACACAGGCGATCAGATGATCCTTGACGGTCCTCACAGAAAGGGCGACTTCAGAAGAGCAAGAGCAGGTGCTACTAACATAGTTCCTAACTCAACAGGTGCTGCTAAGGCTATCGGTCTTGTTATCCCTGAGCTTAACGGCAAACTCATCGGTTCTGCTCAGCGTGTTCCTGTTCCGACAGGTTCAACAACTATCCTTACAGCTGTTGTTAAGAAGGAAGGCGTTACAAAGGAAGGCATCAACGCTGCTATGCGGACTGCTGCTTCCGAGTCTTTCGGTTACAACGAGGATCCTATCGTTTCTTCTGACGTTATCGGCATGAGATTCGGTTCACTCTTCGATGCTACTCAGACAATGGTTAGCCAGATCGCTGACGATCTCTATGAGGTTCAGGTAGTTTCCTGGTATGACAACGAGAACAGCTACACAAGCCAGATGGTAAGAACAATCAAGTACTTCGCAGAGCTTGGCTGATAATATCTGTTACTGAAATCAATTATCCCTGTCGGTTTTCCGGCAGGGATTTTTTTGTGTTTTGTTTTCAATTTAAAAATTTGTAGAAATTTGCTGTTTACATTTAGGGTGTAAAATGGTACTATTATCATCAGAAGAATCCTTTCTTCGACAAATATTTTTCCGGAGGTGATGTTATCGTGTCTGAAAAGTCCGCAGGCTCATGGGTTAACAAATTGCTGGGTTTCTTTAACAGCACCTCGAATTTCAGGATAATATTTATGCTTGTGCTGATGTTCGATGTCAGATACCTTGCGGAAACGGCTTATAATATAGTCCTTTCACTTATGGGTTTATGGGCATTGCTGCTTATGACTCACAGGCTCTTTGTAAAAAAATGTATATCCCGTGTGCGGTACAGATATATTATCTATCTGTTTCTTGCCTGTGCGTGTATTTCCGTTATACTGCACAGTGAAATAAACCTTATGGCAAATATAGTCACGCTGTTCTGGATGACGGTGTGTTTCTTCCTTTTCTATGGCTCACATGCCGAAAAAAGCAACTGCCGGCTCAAAAAGGAAATGCGGCTGTGCTTTGACGTTATAAACTTCGTCACAACACTTATAATGCTTGTAAGTCTTGTTCTGTTTGCGATATTCCCCAAAGGATTTATGCTCATGGGGTTTGAATTCTGTATCATAGAAAGCCGTTTTGTCGGCGTGATACCGAATGCGAATGTGACAGCGTTTTATTCCGTTATTTCAATAGTGTTCTGCACATTCCTGCTCAGAATGAGAAGGGCTGACGGCACTGTTAACATAAAATACAGAATATGGTACATAACATGTATCGTCATAAACTCATTTACGCTCATACTTACAGATTCCAACGCTTCACTGCTGTTTATGATGGTCTATATATCATTCTGGTTTTTCTATGAGCTTTTCAAGGAGTTCACTCTTAAAAAGCTTTATACGATAATTTTAAGGCTTGCCGCTGCATTCCTTGCGTGTGTAACGGTTGTGGCTTCGCTTTTCTTCGTGCGTGTCGGAGTGCAGAAAACTATATCATACATGCTTGATGCACGTTTTTCGCAGATAGCCGTTTCAACTACTCTTGATGCAAATAACGGTGATATGGTGCTTGAAGAACCTGAACCCGAAGCGTCATCCGGTGAAACAAAGAAAGAAGAAAAGCCCGAAGAAAAAATTTCTCTCGGACATGAAAATAAGAATATTGACAGCGGAAGATATACTCTTTGGAGACAGGCACTCAGGATGATAGAAAGAAACCCTGTTTTCGGTATCGGTAAGGATAATATACCCGATTACGGTAAAATGTATATCGGCGGAAAAGGAATAAGATATACGAGGATAGGCGATCATCAGTATGTCAATTTCCATAACGGACTGCTCACTATAGCTGTAAGCTATGGTATTGTCGGGCTTAGTCTTTTCCTTGTATTTGCTGTGACAGTTGCAAAGGCTGTGCTTAAATCAATGTTCAAATACAAGACAAGGAGCAGACGTGACGGAAATGTGCTTGTACTTATAGCGTCATTCAGTGCAGCTTACTGCGTGTATTCGATGTTTGAGGTGGCACTGTTTGTCGATTATACATACAGGGTATTTGTTTTCTGGCTTGTTATCGGTCTTGGTATGAGCTATCTGTTCAAGTATCGCAGACAGGACGCATATTCTCATGGCATTGATGTCAATGCAAATGATGATAATTCGGAACTTTTGTATCTTCGCAAGAAAATTATGGGGTTAAAAAAAGTTAAAGGAGAATGAATATGGCTGAAGTATATTATATGGATCATCCGCTGATAAAGCACAAAATAACTATGCTCCGTGACAAAAGGACTGGTACTTACGAGTTCCGCAAGATTGTCGAGGAAATAGCCATGCTTATGGGATATGAAGCACTTTCGGATATGAAAACGAGAGATGTAAAGATAAAAACACCCGTTGAGGAAACTGTACAGCCTGTTCTTGACGGCAGAAAGCCGGCAATAGTACCTATACTCAGGGCAGGTCTGGGAATGGTTGACGGACTTCTTGCGCTTATACCGTCGGCAAAGGTCGGTCATATAGGTATGAGCAGGAATGAAGTTACTCACGATCCGCAGGCGTATTACTGTAAATTTCCGTCGCACATGGATGAGCGTCAGATAATCGTGGTTGATCCGATGCTTGCAACGGGAGGTTCTCTTACTGATGCTGTGAGTGAGATAAAAGCGCACGGCGGCAAAAAGATAAAGTGTATGTGCATAATAGCCGCACCGGAAGGTGTTAAGAAATTGACGGAAGCACATCCCGATGTACAGCTTTATGTCGGAGTGCTTG
>JBGVAQ010000107.1:0-5047 GCA_045224775.1 Acutalibacteraceae bacterium
ACGGCGAGCTTCAACGGAGTATTCTCATAATCATATTGCTTATAGAGTTCATCTACTTTGATCTTAAAGGTCTGTATCGGCATCAGGATCCTTGGGGCCAGATTATTTGCCTGCCACTCCATGCGCTGCTCATCAGTCCATTCTTCTTTTTCATCCGGATAACTCATCTCAGCCGGACAACGGCAAGCGATGAACTTCTCATCACGCAGGATATGTTTGATGGCGGCATAGAGACGGTGCCGGTGCCAGTGATAAACCTCATGAGCGATAGTGTTGTTCACACAGCCGCTGTTCCGCTGCCAGTAGGTATAAGCATCAATCAGAATAGTTCCTCTGGGAACTTCCTGTTCTTTCTCAGAGGTCTTGAAAAGATCGTAGATCTTGACTGTTCCGGGAGAGAAGCAGATCTGACCGAAGATGGTGAAGTCATCAGTGATGCGATATCCCTGGATGACTTTGAGACCGAGTTTCTCTTTGGCGATATCTTCAATCGGGACGCGGAGCGGTTCTTCAAGTGCTTCTGGATAATACTTCTCCAGAAAGGCTGTGGCTTCTTTGTCGAGATCCTTACGGTAGATGATAGGTACAATACTCTTTGATGCTGCAACACCGGCAGAAGACGGCTTTGTGTCTTTGCTCCAAGGCTTTACAGACGAAACTGTTAAGGATTCAAGTTTATCGGTGATAACGGCTTCGCATGACGCAATCAGCCATTGTGATGTTTCTCCAGACATGTCACCATGGTATTCATCAAATTGCTGTAATTCGATAGTACAGCTAAGAATCGCATCGAAGAAGAGAGAGTCTTCATCAATACGGATATGTGTGGCATATTCGAGCAGCATGTCCAAAAGCATGGCGGTATCAGGATACTTAATGCGGGACATGCTGAGGTTCAGCGTAGTCGGGTGTGCTGCAATATAATTATTCACTGATTCCCAGATAGGGCGGTAACAAATCTTGTATATAAATTCTTCAATCTCATTCTGAGCTTTGCTCATTCTAAGACACCTCTTTTCGTAGAAGTGCCCGCTGGTTGCGGGCGAAATGATACAAATAGAATTATAGCACTTATTTGGAGAATTTTCAATTAAAAGCGGTGTCAATTCGTGCGTATGTGGAGATTTTTACTTGTAGATTTTCGAGACGAGTGGTATAATGGAAACTGTATTGGTATGCGTAGTTACCTGATGACATATATGTTTTGGGAATGAACCGAGAGGACTGCACTATGGAAGTTAGTTACAAGAAGCTTTGGAAGCTACTTATCGACAAAGATATGAAGAAGAAAGACCTTCAGGCAAAGGCCGGAATCAGCTGGACTTCTGTCACAAAACTGTCCAAGGGCGAAAATGTGAGTATGGAAGTTCTGATGAAAGTGTGTAAAGCGCTTGAATGCAATATCGGCGACATTATGGATCTGATTCCGGAAGAAGGTGATACGAATGGCGAGCTCAAAGAAGAATGATGTTATTAGCGTTGCTCCGCCTCACAGTATCAAGAAGTTTGAGTTGATTTCAGAGTATGTAAAGGCCTGGATCAACATTCTTATGCTGAACAAAAAGTGCAGGGGCATTGTCTACATAGATTGCATGTCAAATAGTGGCGTGTACTATGATGACCAAGGTAATGAAATAAAAGGCACACCGCTTCTTGTTTCTGAGATCATTGCTGAAGCTATGACCAGATATACAGACAAGCAGGCATACGTATATTTCAATGACCTTGATTCCAGAAAAATTGACCTGCTTAAGACAAGGATTCCGAGGCAGACAAGCAATTTTACAATTTATACGGAATCTATGGATGCAAATGTGCTGCTTAGAAAAATTGGTAGCCAGTTTTCATCCATGTTCAGTGACATGCATTTTTTGCTTGTTTACGATCCGTATGATGCTCATATCGAATGGGATGCAATGATGCCGTTCCTGAAAAACTGGGGCGAGATCATCATTAACCACATGGTATCCGATACGATCAGAGCCGCTAAGATGGCAAAGAAGCCGGAAGTTATCGAGAAGTACGAGGAAACATATCAAACCACGATCGATGAACTGATTTCATTCGGCAGCGACAGAAATGCTTTCGAGAAAAAGATTGAACAGATCATTCTTGACTTTAGCGGAAGAAAAGAAGGTCGCTATTATGTTGCTGCCTTCCCGTTCTTCAATAGCAATAACTCCGTGGTTTATAACCTGATTCACTGTACCGGTCATCCGACAGGATTTGATCTTTTCAAGTCTACGGCATGGAAGACTTTTGATGATCAGTCTTCCGGAAAGAAAACCAATGATGGAAATGATGATGGTTATGAGCAACTGGTAATGAACTTTGAGACCGGCGAGGTTGGATACGAGCATAAAGAAGATGATGCTCATTATACACTGCGAGATATTGCGGCTTATTTGCAACAGCATTTTCGCGGAAGGCAGGATGTTCCGAAGGATGAAATATCAGAGTACTTGTTTGAGCATCCTGTGTTCCCAGTCAGAGACTACAGCAGAAAAACTTATAATGCATTAAAGAAATATTACGGTGCTGTAGTTCACAGAAATACCGTAACATTTTCAGATAGGAGTTGCTAAAGATGCCAAAAGTGGAAGGCTACATAAAAAGAAAATCCATGCTGTACAAGACAGGCGTAGAGTATGGAGATTACACATTGAATTTCGTGCAGGGATGTGCGCATGGATGCCGATATCCTTGCTATGCCTTCCTGCTAAAGAAACGATTTGGGCAGATTAAAACGTATGAGGATTGGCTGAAGCCTTATCTGGTATCAAATACGCTGGAAATCCTGGATAAGGAAATCCCGCGTCTCAAAGATAAGATCAAGTCCGTGCAGCTCTGCTTCACAACGGATCCCTTCATGGTGGGATATTCTGAAATTGAGAAAATGAGTCTTGATGTCATAAAGAAGCTGAATGACGCGGGGATAAAGTGTACGGTCCTTACTAAGGGGATACTGCCGATCAGTCTGGCAAAGTGTTCCAAAGATAATGAGTATGGCATCACACTAATCTCTCTGGATGAGGAATACAGAGAGAGGATGGAGCCTGGATCGGCACCATATGCCGACAGACTGAAAGCACTGAAGAAGCTGCATGAGAAGGGCTGTAAGACTTGGGTGAGCATTGAGCCATATCCTACACCGAATCTTATAGAGCAGGATCTAAAGAAGATCCTGAAAGCAGTTAGCTTCGTGGATAAGATTATCTTTGGAAGAACCAATTACTGCAAGGATGTCACGTCGGGATATCCTGAGCATAAGACGTTCTACAATGAAAAAGCAAAGGAAGTGATTGAATTCTGTACTGAGAAGGGAATCGCTTACCACATAAAAGATAAAACGATTACAGAATAGAGTCCGTTTTTTAGGACAGCTAAAGAGATAGAATTAGGATGCCGGAGTATACAATGCCGGTAAATATGGACAAACAGGAGGAAAGACATGGCTGCGATTCATGATTTGCTTGCTCAGGTTCAGGATGAGGCGTTGAGAGCCAGACTTGAGCAGGAAATAAACAGACTGTCAAAGACAAAGAAGTTCGGGCTGGTGTTTGAAGAACATCTTCCGGAGTGTACGCCGCTTTATGATATTCCGGTCAAGCGTGGTTCAACTGTGGCAAAGAAAGCCGGTGCAGTCAGCGATATGTATGAAGTAAGCGCCATAAAAGACGGCGTTGCTACATGCTATCACAAGGTGACGGAAGAAAAAGAAGAGATCCCGGTGGAAGAACTGGTATCGGTTGCTCAATTTGGGGAACCGATATATCCGTATCTGAAGCCTATTGACAGTATTTGCAATGCTCCGGACAGCGATCTGTGGCATACATTGATTGAGGCTGACAACTATCATGCTTTGCAGCTGTTGGAATATCTCTATGCAGGAAAAGTGGATTGTATATATATTGATCCGCCATATAATACGGGAGCTAAGGATTGGAAATATAATAATGATTATGTTGATGGTGCAGATGCATATCGACATAGCAAATGGCTTTCTATGATGCAGAAACGATTAAAGATTGCCAGAGGTTTATTGAATCCTGATGGTTCGGTGCTCATTGTCACGATTGATGAAAAAGAGTATTTACATTTGGGGTGCCTGTTGGAAGAAATGTTCCCAGAGGCGAATATTCAGATGGTCAGTACATTAACAGCACGAAGTGGCGCTGCACGATTTAATAGTTTTAGCAGAACCAATGAGTTCATTTTCTTTGTCATGGTAGGAAATTATGTTATCACGCCTATTGAAAATGCAGCATATTCGCAAGAGGGTGAATCAATTCATTGGCGTTCTTTTAGAAGAGGAAATCCTGCAAACATAAGAACATCAAGACCTTCGCAGTTTTATCCATTGTACATTGATGTGAACACAAACAAGATTGTTGAGGTTGGAGATCCAATTACACCAGAAGTTGATAGATTCTCTGTCAAGCAAATTGAAAACTGTGTAGCAGTATTTCCTGTGCGAGATGACGGAACGGAAATGCTGTGGAGTGTTACCCCAAATGCCTGCAAAAATCTTGTAGAAAAAGGATATATCAAGGCAACAAAATACACGCCGGATAAACCTCAGCTTTTCGTGGTGCAATACTTATCATCAGGAACTATTAAAGATATAGAAAGTGGCAAAGTAACGGTTAAGGGATATTCTGAAGATGGAGGAATAATTGCCGAAAATCTTGAATCAAGGAAAGCAATGCCTAAAACTCAATGGATGTTTGAGACACACGATGCGAGAGATTATGGAACAAAAATTCTCAAAAACGTAATTGGTGAAACAAGATTCGATTTCCCCAAATCACTATATGCTGTAAGTGATTCTCTGAAACTGTTCTGCTTGGATAAGCCAGATGCCCTGATTGTTGATTTCTTTGCGGGATCAGGAACAACTCTGCATGCTGTGAATCTGATAAATGCAGAGGATGGAGGAAAGAGAAGATGCATTATGGTTACAAATAATGAAGTTTCGGAGGCTGAAGCAGGCAAATTAGAGGCGGATGGTTTTAAGCCGGGTGATGAGGAATGGGAAAAACTTGGA
>JBGVAQ010000108.1:0-3095 GCA_045224775.1 Acutalibacteraceae bacterium
GGATGTCATATCTACCAGTTCAATATCAGGCTTACCCTTGGCTGTCGAATCACAAAGGGAACTGATCCACATAGCATCAAACTGGTGTGCTCCACCTTTTTCTTCTACAACCGTGTTTTCAACAATAAGACCGGTCAAACCGCTATGTGCTTCCATGGCAGTTATCGTACCTTTCATTGCAAGAGCCTTTTTTAATCTTGCGCGACGCATATCAGGAGTAGAAAGCTCGGTTCTTGCACGTTTGTCCAGCTCAGCATATTTTTCATCCTTTGAATAAGGATATTCGATCAATCTGCCCCCGTATGATGCAAGAACGGAAACAACCTCGTCACGGATGGGCTTCTGGATACCGGATACCCAATCGTCACCATGAACAACGAAATCGGGATTATACTTTTCCAGATTCTCTTTATAGCTCAGTGTTTTTTGCTCAACAACCTTATAGACACCTGCGATATTTTCAAACATTGACTTACGCTCTTCAAAAGGAAGAAGAGGAAAGCGTTTATAGCCAATAACGGCCTCGTCAGAAAGAACACCGATAATGAGTTTGCCAAGCTTTTTGGCCTTCTGAATGATAGCAATATGGCCGCTGTGGATCATATCAGTTGAGAAGCACATATAGACTGTGCGATTCTCTATTTCTTTCAGCTTTTCGGAAACAACAGCAAGATCTTCGGGATTGTCGATCTCACTACAAAGCAGGTTCTTGACATCGAGTGCAGAAATATTTGCAGCGCCATTCAACTCATTAAGAGCGTTTTCTGCATAAACCTTTGTGTTTCCTGCTTCGCAGAACGCAACGATCTTGTCAAGCCATACCTTCCAGTCTTCTTTGTTAAGTTTGTAAAGTGCTTGTGCTTCCATGGCATCGTTAAATACATCCACTCCAACCTTCAGCACCATGTTTTCAACAACCTGTGCCTTAAAATCCTTTTCCGGAAGCGGTAGGGTTGAACTCACAACCATACAGCTTTTTTCACTGTTGACAACCTTTTCAAATACTTCATTCTCAAATACCAGATCACCGTGCATCAGGATAATATCATCGTCAAGATATTCTTTTGCACAATAAATGGAGTATATATAGTTTGTTTTGTCATAGACAGGATTTTTTACAAATGTAAAGTGCAGAGACAGATCCAGACTATTACAATAATTCACCAGAACACTATCAAACAATCCTGTAGTCATCACAACCTCAGAGATACCTGCAGCCGCTATTTGTCTGAGCTGGCGACTAAGAATTGTTTCAGTTGTAGAAATTTCAGTCATACATTTCGGATGCTCCGAAGTCAGAACTCCCATACGAGAGCCAAGACCGGAATTAAGAATCAGACACTTCATACTATTACTCCTTTTTTATATTATGATAATACCATATGTTAAAGCTGACATCTGTTCAATTAACAAATCATGCGAACAGCTGCAAACTGCAGGCCATCCTGTAACACAGATGCAGACCATTCCATTATGTTTTCTTTCTTTTGAGTATTCTTTTAAACAAGCCTTTACTCATCTTAAACTCATTCGTCTTTTTGAACATCAGCCAAAACAACATATTAGGCAGCAAACAACATATAACGCCCTTGACCAATAAATCAAGCCAATTTCCAAATTGTAAAAACGAGCAAACAAAGTAAGTAAAAACACATACAATAAAATCCATTAAAATGTAGATCAAAAATCTTATGATATATTTTCTTAATTCAGCTCTATCAAACAAATAGGTAAACAAATTATGAATCACCCATGGAACGCTGATGATCAAAGTTGAAATCACCGTTGAAAGCAGAACGCCGTAAATTCCCCAGAACTGTACCATAATCAGATTCATGATCAAGTTTACACCTGCATTGATAATTGGTCTGAAGCGATCCTGATGCCAGATACCGGCAGCATCCTTGTAGGTAGTAAACAAAGCATTCATAACATAGATATAAAAATATAAGCAAAAACACACTACAGCAGAAAACTCCAGCATATACTCACTGCCCATCCATATTTTCATAAAGGGCTGATAAAGACAAAGCAGACAGCAGGTACAAAAGGACGTTATCCAATTGAATAAAAACGTAAAGGTTTTAAAGTCTGTATAATTTTTTTCTTTTGTTTCTGTAATCAGGCTATTTCCAATACCGGCAACACAAGCGGTCAGAATAATGGCAATAAAATGTTTTATGGAGTTAAGAATATAAAAATAATTCTGATATATTGCCAATATCGTTAACCCAAGAAAAGCGGAAATAACTATCGTATCTGCCGAATTAACGATAACAATGCCAATCTTATTGTAAAACAGATCTTTTATTTTTTGATTGATACTTTTTATTTTTTCTTTATCCAACTTTCCTTTTGGACGTATGGAAGGATATTTTTTGTCCACAACAACTGAAACAAAAATATTGTTCAGAATCTGACTGACAAGTGCAAAAATCAAAAATACATAATAGTTTCTCACTACACACAGTGCTATCACCTGTCCAATATATTGGATGGTATCTGTAAGCAATTTAACCTTACTTGAAATATCATTTCTCTGATGTGCAGTAAGCAGGCTGTTTTTATATGCAAACAACCAGTATGAAAAAACGGTCACGCTGAGATTTAACAAATAAAGAATAAAGATATTGATATCTTCCGGCACTTCACCTCTAATGAGTAAAGGAATTACTGGTAATAGTACTATTCCAACAACAGCAATAACTGAACCAATTATTCGATAATACAGCTTATACAAGTTTAATAAAGCACAAAGCGTTTCCGTATCATCTTCTGCAATAGGTTTGTACATACTATAAACCATTGCAGCACCAATACCTAATTCTGCAAGATTCAGCATTTGCAGAATCGACGAAAACAAACTATTTAGTCCGAGATAACCTACACCTAAAAAATTAATCATAAGGGTTCTTAAGATAAACGGAACAAGAATCTGATAGATTCTTGAGATCGTACCAAAAATCATACTTTTGGTTGCATTTTTTGTTCTTTCCAGTTTCACAGTAAAACCCTCACATCTATTATTATTACGAGATCAGAATTATCTCCATCCAAATTCGGTATTGTGTCGTTTTACTCTATTACTTTCAGGT
>JBGVAQ010000109.1:0-2864 GCA_045224775.1 Acutalibacteraceae bacterium
CACATACATTGCTACATTGAAGGAGAATAATAATGGATAATATTATTGTAAAAACAACAAACAAAGAGGAAGCAATTTCAGAGATTATAAAAATTTATCAGAAGGAAAATGTTGTTCTACAGGAACTTCTTGAGGGAGTATCTCTGCCTGATCTGTCAATTATGGATGTAGTAGAAGTATATGCGGCATTGTCTTTCCAGATTGATGGAGATGATATCGTCAGGCTTAATTACGAAGACAAAATTATATGTAGTTTTAGCGTTATCCTGCCGTAAAACAGCATCCGAAGCTGATAAAACTATGCTTAAACAATATAAATCAAAGGAGGACTAAAAAATGGGATACTACGCAAGAGGAGATGGCTTCTTTAAGTTTAAGGCAGCCAAAGAAAAAGAAGAAGAAATCACACAATTAATCGAAGAATTATATGATATCTGCGAAACCTCATATGAAAACGGTACAATGTATTTCGGTGTTTCCTGCGATGATAAGTACTTTGATGACTATGTTAAGGAAATACATGAAAAATTAACTACTTATATAATTGTATCTGCATGTATATCCTACATAGGAGATGACAATACTCAATGGCAGTTCCGGTGGGATAACGATCATTTTGAAGAAGAATATGGCATTACTTTATTTTGCCGAAATAACAAGTATTATGTTTGGGGAGCAGATATTGACGCTGCTGAAACCGAAGTGTTATCTGAATGGTCCTTGAATGAGTTATCATGTGATGATTTCCTTGATAGCTTGATTTTTCCTGAATTGCCTTGCGGTAAGATAATACAGCTTCGCAACAGATTAGCCAATCATCTTAGAAGTGATTGTCAGCTTGTTCGCGACATACTGGCTGATCCGCAACATGATAAAACAGGTATAATTCGTGATGCCGACACAATACTTGCTGACATTATGGAAGAGTCCTATGAGGAAGGCTTTGAGATCACCGGAATCGGTATGGATATACTTAAAACCTGGCTGAATTCATCAGACAAAAAGGCTGTCGAAGCTCTATTCTATGACCTGACAAATGTAGAGTTCCATGATTACATTCGCAAATGTCAGGAAATAATGGAGGTATAGATATGCCGGACGAATACTATGATCTTCTTGCTGAAATGCAGGAAGAAGAAATTGCAATGCAATCTTTTGCGGAAGAACACGAATTAGAAGTGATGTGGGATTTGCTTCAGGATAGCCAATATGTTTCTATTACTCCTGAATTTCGTGCCTATCGCAACTCTTGCATAACAGAATAATTACCACATAATAAAGAGGTTAACCATTTTTGTGGCTAACCTCTTTTTCTATATGCAATGAAACCCGGCTAATACATACGTTGCTATATACCCTAAAAGAGCAAACGGAGCAAAGGGAAATTGTTTTAGTTTTGCCTTTTTTCTTTTTTTTGGTGGCTGAGCTAGATAATAAGTAACTGCAAATATAGCATATATAATGTAGGAAATGGTAGCACACCATAAACCCTTTGAAATTCCCATTTGAAGACCTATAGTTGCCATCATAAATACGTCTCCTCCCCCACCATTACCAAATGATGCAAAAAGAAAGAAGGCAAGACCAAGAATGAAAAATCCTATTAACCTTTCCCATGTAGGAAAAACCAGTATGCAATTAACACACATTGTTAATGGGAAAAGTAATATAGGAATGGTTTTTGATTTTATATCAGTAACAGATGCTATAGTGAGTGCTGTCAATACTATTATAAAAGTCAGAAAATTTAGATGTCCAAGACCAAAATAACTCAACATGTATACCCCTCCTAAAAAAGGGTCATCACAATGATGTAATGACCCTTGTGAACATCAAACTGGCTGAGAAAGACGATAATAGTGCTGTACTACCTGATGAAGATCATAGCAGCCGCTTGTCTTCTTCAGATATGACTCGACATAATCCAAATCGACACTATCAATGTTTATATCTTTTGAATCCCAGCATTTTCCTTTTGCATCCATATATATTGAGCCGATAGCTGTACGCACATAAAGTCTTTGTATTTTAAACTGGCACCAATACTTTACACCCAGAATATAAGGCTTTAACTTTTCAGTTACATTAGCCTCTGCGTATTCCGGAATAAACTGTTCCGCAACAATAACTGTTGCTCGAATATCCTCGATTGCCGAGTGAAACTTAGCATCAATACCGTAGTATCC
This sequence comes from Acutalibacteraceae bacterium, assembly GCA_045224775.1. Classification (GTDB taxonomy): domain Bacteria; phylum Bacillota; class Clostridia; order Oscillospirales; family Acutalibacteraceae; genus UBA1213. The sequence goes on from JBGVAQ010000109.1 coordinate 2,187, forward strand.
GGCTACAGTAGCCAATTTGTGATTTTCAACCAAAGTGCCGAGACAGTCCCTTGACATATCCAGAGTATCAAGAATACCTGATGGTTTAAGCGATTTTCCGTAACGCTGATATGTATTCTCTAAAAACCTTATATCAAACTTTACGTTATGACCGAGCAGGATAGGTTTATCACCTACAAAAGAGTATATCTGGTCGAACACATCCTTTTCAGAAGGCTTGTCTGCCAGAAACTCCGGGGTGATTCCGGTTATTTCAGTGATCTTTTCGGACAAACTGTCATCGGGGTTTATGTAAAGGTGCAGTTCTTCCCCGGATGTTATTTTCCCATTATTATCTATTTGGAGTTTTATGCCTCCAAATTCGATGATGCGATTGGTCTTTGCATCCAACCCGGTTGTTTCCAGATCAAAAGCTATAACCTCTCTGCAGAGAGCACCTTTGACCGCTTTGATTATCGAGTTTTTCATAAGTTAACCTCCATTCTTTTCAAGCTGTTCAAGATATTTCTTGGCAGCTTCTCGTTCTGATATCGGTGCAAGGCTAAATGTTGTTAGTCTTTTTATTGCATTCATTCCGTCAGCGGTTTTAGCAATTTCCGACAGCGGCATATTACGGTATCTGAGGATAGATACGCATACAGAGCCCCAGTCTTTCTCTTTGGTTTCGTCTTCAACACC
>JBGVAQ010000110.1:0-4372 GCA_045224775.1 Acutalibacteraceae bacterium
ATGAACGCAATAAGCGTTGTCCCAGAAGATCCTGAAATCCTCAGCCGCCGGCTTGAGTGCCGCGAAACGCTTTACTGTCTCATCCGAATACACAACGCCCTGGGGATTTGAATACTTCGGAACACACCAGATACCTTTTATTGAAGCATCTTCGCTTACGAGCTTTTCAACAACGTCCATGTCAGGACCGTCAGGTGTCATGGGGACGGTTATCATCTCAAAGCCGAAATATTCTGTTACGCCAAAATGTCTGTCATAGCCGGGAACGGGGCAGAGGAATTTTCTGTCGGGCTGCTGATTCCATGGCTTTTCACCGTTTGCGCCAAGCTCCATCATGCATGCAATAGTATCGAACATCATATTAAGGCTTGAGTTGCCGCCGACGAATACATTTTTCTTATCAACGCCGAAGATGTCACCGAAAAGTTTTTTAGCAGCATCTATGCCGTCAAGATTGCCGTAGTTTCTGCAGTCGGGGCAGTCAGGTGCTTTGAAATCGGTTTCAGGGGTAAGTGCATTAAGGATATCGTTTGATATATCGAGCTGCTGGGAGCAGGGCTTGCCTCTTGCCATATTAAGTGAAAGTCCCTGAGCCTTGTAAGCCTCGTATGCCTGTGAAAGCTTGTTATATTCCTCATTGAGCGTATTTTTGTCCATTGATGAATATGCTGCCATTGTTATTTTCCTCCTGAAAATTAAATAATGATAATAATTGAAGAATAATTGAAAAATTCAAAAATTCTGTCAAAACCACAACTATTCTAATATACAAAGGCGAAAAATGCAAGTGATATTTATAAATCCTGCAAAATTCATTATTTTATCAAATATATTTGTATAAAGGAGATTTTTTTTGTTTTGTTTTAATAATATATATGCAGCGGCAGAATTTATGAAACGAGGGATAATTGTGTACAGGGATGTAATCAAGTTTTTTGGTGCGGTGATATTTTGTGCGGCAGTAACGGGCGGCTGTGTGCCGGCTGTTCCATGCTCTCCGTGTGAAGAAATAAGGCTGTATGAATGGGAAATATGCTCGGATAAAAGGAATGACAGCGGCGAACTGAGCTTTAAAGGTGATGAGCTTTACATGTATGCAGATGTTTCCGGCAGCAAAACAAGTGTAAAGGGAAGATACTTTATAGACGATAAACGCATAACTGTCTTTGCTGACGGCTTTGATACTTTACAGTTCGATTATATGCTAAGCGGCGAGAAGCTTCTTCTTTCATACTTTTCAAAAAAACTTACATTCAAAAAACGAATGATTGTGCAAAACTGACTAAAACGGTGTGAAATTTTTGTGTATTGCAATATGACGAAAAACGAAAATTACAGTTTATTTTGGAATGACAAAATGCTATAATCATTATGATTATCAGCAGTGTCTTTATGACAAATCCAACTGCTGACGCTGTTTTTTATTTTACTTCGGCATATGTAGGGCATACGCTGTACATTATAATACCTTATATATACTCGGGTATATGAAAACAGTGCAAATATTGCAAAGGAGCAAAACACTATGAACGCAAAAAGAGTTACCAAGCGTGTCATAGCTGTCGTTCTCACAATGATGCTGGCTTTGACCTGTTTCGTATTGCCGACTGCTATCAATGCGAATGCAGCAGGCGAAACAATAGTCAATATCCATTATCTCCGTGAAGACGGAAGTTATGGCGATTGGGATGTATGGGCATGGGCTGAAGGTCTCGACGGCGCAGGCTATGCTTTTACAGACAACGGTGATGCAGATGGTGCGGTGGCTACCGTCACTATCACAGAGGCTACTCCGAGCCTTGGCTTTATCATAAGAAAGCCCGACTGGAGTGCAAAAGATCCTGACGGCGACCGCAGTGTCGACCTCAGCTCAGTAGTTTCAGGTACAGTTGAAGTTTACTGTAAGGCAGGCTCAGAGCTTACTGATTATACAGTAAACTATGACAAAGCAGTTGCAGGTCTTAAAATAAAGACTGCCAAGGCTGCATCAAAAACATCTGTTGAATTCACACTTACAATGGCTCCTGCTGATGACGACACTGTAAAGACCGAAGACTTTACAATCGTAAGTGCAGGCGGTCAGAGCGTTGGCATATCCTCACTCAATATGACAACAGCTTCAAGCGGTGAACTTACACTTGCTGATGAGCTTGATTACACAAAGGAATATACTATTTCTTTCAGAGATACATCCATGAAGCTCACACTTCCGGATTATTTCTCAAGTGCAGAATTTGAAGATGCTTATACTTACACAGGCGATGACCTCGGTGCTACAATCGTAAACGGCAGCACAAACTTCCGTGTATGGGCTCCTACCGCACAGAAGGTTGAGCTTAACATTTATGCTGAAGGCAACGGCGGTTCAGCAGAGCAGGTAGTAGAAATGCAGGCTGCTGAAAAGGGTACATGGACAGCAGTTGCAAACGGCAGCCTCAGTGGCAAGTACTACACCTATACAGCATACTTCGACGGCAAAGTAAACAAGGACATCGTTGACCCGTATGCAAAAACAGTAGGCGTTAACGGCAAGAGAGGTATGATACTCGATATGTCGTCAACAGATCCTGACGGTTGGAACAGCGACAGCCGCCGCACCTACGAAAATGTTACAGATATGGAGATCTATGAGCTTCATATAAGAGATTTCTCTATCGGCGAAAAGAATGGCATAACAAACAAGGGCAAGTATCTTGCCTTTACAGAGAGAGGAACAAAGGATGAGTCAGGCGTTGCAACAGGTGTTGACCACCTCGTTGATCTCGGCGTAACATCTATCCACATTCTTCCTTCTTACGATTACGGCTCTGTTGATGAAACAAAGCTTGACAAACCTCAGTTCAACTGGGGCTATGATCCGGTAAACTACAATGCTCCCGAAGGTTCTTACTCAACAGATCCTTATCACGGTGAAGTAAGAGTAAACGAGTACAAGCAGATGGTAAAGGGACTGCATGATGCAGGTCTCGGCGTTATCATGGACGTTGTTTACAACCATACATATAACACACAGTACTGCTTCAATCAGCTCGTTCCCGATTATTTCTACAGACCTAACCAGAACACATCAGGCTGCGGCAATGACGTAGCTTCCGAGCGTTCAATGGTTCGCAAGTTCATCGTTGACTCAGTTAAATACTGGGCTTCCGAATATCATCTTGACGGCTTCCGTTTCGACCTCATGGGTATCCTCGATGTTGAAACAATGAATGCTGTTCGTGCAGCAGTTGACGAAGTTGATCCTTCCATCATCATCTATGGTGAAGGCTGGAACATGGGCTGCGTTGCTACAAAGTCAGACACACTTTTCGCTAACTACACAAATGCAGCTCTTACACCTCGTATAGGCTATTTCAGCGATACAATCCGTGATACAGTAAAGGGCAGCGTTTTCGATGCAGAGGAAAAGGGCTATGCAAACGGCGAATCAAAGCATGCTAAGGCACTTATCAACAGCATCGTTCCTTATACAAGAAAATGGTCTCCGTCACCTGACCAGACTATCAACTATGCAGACTGCCACGATAACCTCACACTCTGGGATAAGATAAGATCTTCAAACGGTGATGACAGCGAGGCAGATCAGATCCGTCAGAACAATCTGGCAGCAGCTATTATCCAGACTTCACAGGGCGTACCGTTCATGATGAGCGGTGAGGAATTCCTCAGAACAAAGACAAAGAGCGACGGTACATTTGACCACAACAGCTATGCATCACCCGACTATGTAAACCTTCTTGATTACTCAAGAATAGCAACATATGCAGATGTATATAACTATTACAAAGGTCTTATTGCATTCCGTAAGGCTCATCCCGCATTCAGAATGATGACAGCATCAGATGTTGATGCTAACTATGTAAGCGCACTTGACAGCGTTGAAAAGGGCGTTGCAGCATTCACACTCAACGGCGGTGCAAACGGCGAAACTGCAGAGCAGATCATGGTAGTTTACAATCCGTTCTCAGAGGACACTAAAGTAACACTTCCCGCAGGTAACTGGGACATCTATGTAAATGATGTTGCAGCAGGCAATACAGTACTTGGCACAGTATCAGGTGAAGTTTCCGTTCCGAGAATTTCCGCAATGGTACTTGTAAAGGGCTATAAAGCTCCCGAACCTTCAGAAGAGTCTTCAAAAGAGCCTGAGCCGGAGCCTGAATACTATGAGTCACAGAGAACAGATTACATCTACTTCGACAACTCACAGACAAAGTGGGACAAAGTATATGCATACTGGTGGAATTCAGACTTCACAAAGGTAGTTGACAAGCTCACAGGTAAAGATTATCCTGAGTTCTATACAGAGGACGGCGCAGGTCAGGCATTTGATAAGTGGTATCCCGGTCAGGAAATGACTCAGATCCCCGGC
>JBGVAQ010000111.1:0-2205 GCA_045224775.1 Acutalibacteraceae bacterium
TGTCGGTCAAGGAAAAAGTGCAGTCGGACTATCATATAATATGAGGATTTCGGAGTATTCTGTGTGAGGTTATTTTATGCTATTTTCAATTCGTCTATGTCTGGCAAGGGAAAAGTATCATAATCATTATTTCGGAAATTGGAGCAAAGTGGGAACAGAACGGGAAAATTTCAATAATAATTGTAAACTAATTATCCATTAACTACCCATATCCTTTCGCATATATTATTGGATAGAATAATTCTGATTGTGAATTGACAAAAACAACATAGGCTTGTAAAATAAAATGTAGAATGATTTACAGTTCCTTGGGGTGATATTATGTCAAGAGGTAAGAATATTAACCTATTCCTTATGGATGGGGATGCAAGCGGAAGAATTAAATGCACACTATTAAATTGGACGGGTGTAGCATATAAGATACCTCGAACAGAAATAGAAAAGTGTAAGAATCGTGAAGATTTGAAGTGGAGTGGAGTTTACTTCCTTTTTGGTGTTTCTGATGAAACAGGAGAAAATATTGCATATATAGGACAAGCTGGAATCAGAAAAAATGGAGAAGGAATTCTTTCACGTCTTATGGAACATAAGAGAAATCCAGACAAGGACTATTGGACAGAAGCAGTTGTTTTTACTACATCCAATAATTCGTTCGGACCGACTGAAATAAGCTATCTTGAAAATAAATTCTGTAATCTTGCAATAGAAGCCAACCGATATACCGTTAAAAATAGCAATGATCCTTCTCCTGGGCATATTACAGAAGAAAAAGAAAGCGAGCTTGAAGAGTTTGTTGACTATGCAAAACTTATTATGGGTACACTTGGACACAAGATATTTATACCTTTGAACAAAATCGTGTCTGTTATTGAAAATACCGATGATAATACAGAGGAAATTGAATTAACATTAACACGTTTGATTAAAAAACTAAATTTTACTGTTGAAGCATTCGCAAAACAGACTACTGAAGGCTTTGTTGTACTTAAAGGGAGTAAAATCGCACCAATTAGTGAAGATGAAAAGTATATTTCTTCTGGAAACAGAAAAAAACGAGAAGAATGTAAAATAGATAATAATATCTTACAAGATGATGTTCTGTTTAACAGTCCATCAAGTGCAGCCGAGTTTGTTACTGGAAAAAGTTGTAACGGTTGGACTTCTTGGAAAACTAAGGGCGGAAAAACTCTACATGATTTGGAAGAACAGATTCAATCAGATAATATAGTATAAACGCTTCTAAAAGGATACCTGCTGACTTAGAAACAGTAGGTGTCCTTTTACTATTTCAAACAGGAGGTGAACGACATGGAGATGATACTCTTTACAACAGGTTTTGCAGTAATACTATAGAGTAAATGTGGTTTATTCGTTTTTTACTTGTTTTTCCTTATCCTCGTTTTCGCTTTGCTTTTTGTCAGATAACTTTGTTGCTTTTGCTTCCTCTTCGTTTTTAAGCTCAGTATAGAAATTTACAATAATTGATGTTATCAAAGCAACAACGATTATTCCGTAGATACCAAGTATAACGGATATTATACGTCCTATTGCAGTAGTTGCGGTTATATCTCCGAACCCTATAGTAGTGATAAGTACAAAGCAATACCAAAGCGCATCTGAAAGTGTTGTCATCTGAGGCTCCGCTGTTTTTAGTACGAAGGAAAATGCGATGATAAGTATGATAAGTCCCGAAAGTATCTCAAGTGCCATTGAACGACTTGCAATCTTTTTAAGAATGTCCAGTCTTATCTTACTGAAAGACATACTGATAACTCTCAGAATCATGTGAATACTTACTGTAACTCCGATAAGCCATACTTCTGCTGCACTGATATCTTTTTTGACAATGCCGAAATCCGTAACGGATGCAGTTATCATCATTGATATAAGTTTTGTAAAAAGTGCTGTAAACAGTAAATTTATCAGGATATTCTTTATTTTAAAGTGTTTGAATACAGAAAAAATTCTTGAAACGATCATTGATGAAATGTAAACATAGAACATGACAGGCAATAACTGATCAGAGCCTGACATAACAATGCTGATTATTACATTTGATAAAGAGACAGCTATTTTAAAACCACATAGTATGCGGTCATATTTTGATTTATCTTTTATATTATAGCAATGCAAAAAATTAGCAGCATATGCCACATGAGTTAAACCAACCTGCACAATCTGATTGAATAACGCAACTGAAAGCGT
>JBGVAQ010000112.1:0-2200 GCA_045224775.1 Acutalibacteraceae bacterium
TGTATAGGTATGTCGTCAAGCTATCAGGTAAAGCAGGTCTCAGTAAAAATACACTGGAACAAAAACGAAAACGAAACAGAACAAGCCGCTTATCAGCTTTATAAAAGGCTGGAAGCGGTTTCTTCATTTGATATCAATAACAAGCATGTTATCATGCTTAAACTCCTGCACTCCGAGCCTGTTGATATTCTGACAGATGAGTTCGGGGTGTATGAAAGAGTTATCGAATTTGATTTATATTACACATAAGAAAGGACGGATAATTAATGTCTATAAGTTCGGGAGTATATCCATGTTATGAAAATCAGTTCAAGATCGGAGCGGTAGGCTCTCAGACGCTCAATACAATAGCCGATATGGAAAGTTTTTCCGTAAGCCTTGATGATGGTGTTGAGGAATGGACACCATTTGAATCAGGAGGCTGGAAAAGACGTACAAAGACTGCCAAAAGTATGTCAATTTCAGTATCGGGCAAGCGTAACGTCGGCGATGCAGGAAATGATTTTGTTGCAGGACTTGCTTTCAAAAACGGAAGAGAATCAGAAGCAGATTTTGAATGGACGTTCCCCGACGGAACTGTTGTTAAATTCAGTAATGCTGTTATCAACGTGACTGCACTCGGTTCAAGTGACAGTACAGGCGTTGCACCGCTTGAATTTACAGTAATGTCTAACGGTGAGCCGACTGTCACTTGAACCGGCATAATACGAGGGAGGAAACAAACATGAAAGTAATAGATATAACCGATAAGCTTAACTTTGACGAAAAGCCGAAAATCAGGATAAAGGATGTTGATATCACTGTCAACAACAGTGCCGCTACAGTGCTGAAAATACTTCCTAAGCTGAATCATAACGAAAAGATGTCGCCTTCGGACATAATGGATATCATAGAAATGCTCATACCTTCGGACGAGATGAAAAAGCTTGAAGCTCTTGAACTCTCGCTTAATAATTTTATGACATTCATCACGGAGGCGATAAAGCTTATAACTGGCGGTGACGATGACGAGGGGGAAGCTCAGACCCGTACTACGACCTCACTGATGATTTCGACCTGATCGTCAGCTCGTTTTTTTCGGAGTACGGGTATCGTATATATTCCGATGATTTCAAAAATATGACATGGGAGGAGTTTTCGGCACTGCTCAGAGGACTTGGTGCGGAAACTCCTCTTGTCCGTATAGTGCGTATCAGAAGTGAAAAGGACGGAGATGTTCTCAGACACTTCACAAAAGAACAGCACCGTATAAGAAATGATTGGATAAAAAAGAAAAGATACAGAGGGCGTTCAGATACAGGAACCATTGAAGAACGTGACAGGCTCTTGAAACAGCTTGCAGATATGTTCAGGAAGAGAAGGTGATACGTTGGAAGACAGAACAAGTGTCGGGCAAATATCTCTTGATCTGGGCGTAAATACAGACGATTTTTTCAGGGCGATAGACAGTGCGGCAGAGGCTGCATCCGGACGTATCGCCAGTGCTTTTCAAAATGCCGCTTCAAAAAGTGAAAAGAGAATAAATACTTTAGGAAATAATATAACATCATCATTTCAGGATGTAGGAAAGAAAATATTCGGATATATTTCCGGTGCTTTTGCCGTAAAGGAAATCATTTCATTTTCCCAAAATGCTGTAAAATCTGCGGCAGAGGTTAACGCTGCTAATTCTCAGCTTGCTCAGACATTCGGCAATATGAAAGATAAAGCCGTATCAGCTATGAAGTCAGTTGCAAAGGAAAGCGGTATTGTTGAAACACGTTTACAAGGTGTAGGAACAAGTATCTATGCTTTTGCAAAAGCGTCCGGCATGGACAGTGTATCGGCTTTGAACATGATGCAGGACGCTTTGCAGGTCACAGCTGACAGTGCGGCATACTATGACCGTTCACTTGAAGAAACTGCCGAAAGTCTTAAATCTTTCCTCAAAGGCAATTATGCAAATGATGCGGCACTGGGTATTTCCTGTACCGAAACAACTCGTAATGCCGCTGCAAACAAGCTTTCCGGTGCAATGGGACAGGCAAAAAGAGAAGCTGACGGATGGGAGAATGTCACCGGAAACTTAAAGGAATCATGGCGGCAGCTTATAGCAGTTCTCGGACAGCCGGTACTTAAACTTGCATCGGCAGCAGTAAAAAAGCTTACCGACGGCATACAGCAGCTTACCGTATATGCAAACTATGCTGTGCAGTCGATA
>JBGVAQ010000113.1:0-3482 GCA_045224775.1 Acutalibacteraceae bacterium
TGTATTTTTGTGCGGAATTGTACTTCAGATATCGTATGAAGCATCCGGTCATGTAGCGTGGAGTCTTGTGGTATCAAGTGTAAATAACAGTCCGTGGGAGCTTGTAAAGCCTTTTATCCTCACCTATATAATGTGGAGCTTTATAGAGCTTTCCGTACTTCGTCCGTCACTTCTGCATTTTGTGTGCAGTAAGATAATATCATTACATTTTTTTGTAATAGTGTCATCAACTGTACTGTGCTTTGTAATTGAGGAAAGTATAAGCTTTTCTGTGATATTCTCACTTATAATTATATCAGAGCTTTTATGTTATCTGATATACCGTTCAAAGTGCAGGATTGAGCTTTTCTTTATACCGATAATAATATCTTTCGGGATCCTGTTTTTCTGCATACTGTTTTGCAGCTTTTATCCGCCGTGTATTATGCATTTTTATGACAGGGTAAGCAGATCATATGGTCTTGCCGATGTTGACTTTACAGTTATTAAATGATAAAATCATAATATCACAATGATAATCGGAGTGCAGAATATGAAGGTATTTAAAAATATATCAAGGTTTGCAGTAATATGCAGTTCTGTGTTCATGGTGATATGGTATGTGATATCCAGAATAATTACTATCGGCAGTGTTTTCGGTGTTATTGTTTTTTCCGCAATCGGAACTGCGGCAGTATTCTATGACAGGATAAAAACCTTTTTAAAGAGAATAAGAAAAAATAAGGCGTTAAGGATAATTACAGATATAGCCGCAGGTGTGATTTGTCTTGCAGTTATATATACTGTCACCGTACTTTGCATGATGAAGTATTATTCTTCAAGGAAACCGTCGGAGAATGCGACAGTTGTTGTACTTGGCTGTCAGGTAAACGGTGAAACACCCAGCCTTATGCTCAGAAAAAGACTTGAGGCGGCATATGAATATCTTGAAGCACATCCTGATGCAAAATGTATAGTTTCCGGCGGAAAGGGAAACCATGAGGATATAAGCGAAGCGGAATGCATGTACAGATGGCTTACTGATAAAGGTATCTCAGCATCAAGGATATATCGTGAGGATAAGTCCGTGAACACAGATGAAAATATAGTTTTTTCGGGGAAAATAATAAAAGCGGAAGGGCTTGACAGTGAGCTTGCAATAGTAACAGACGGCTTCCATGAGATGAGAGCCTCTGTTATCGCTGAAAGGAACGGCTTTTCATGCGGTGCGGTTCCTGCAAAAACACCTTTTTATCTTGCTGCAAACTTTACGACAAGAGAGGTTTTGGCTGTAACGGCTGATATGATATTTCATTGAGCCGTATTCAAAGGAGCGTAAGAAATGAAAAGAGGAATTTTTTCAACAATGCTTGCACTGCTTCTTATTGCGGCAGTGTTTGTTATACCAATAGTTAATTCTAAGCTGACGCAGAGGGATGATTCCAAAGGTGAAGTAGTGGACAGAGCCAAGGATATAATAGTAGATCGTGATGATAACGGTAAAAGACCAATAATTATCCCCAGAGAGTCTGACGATGATGTTACATTTATAGTTGAACTGAAAAACGATTCTCTTATCGACACAGTAATATCCTCAAATGGAAAGTATAAAAGCGTTAAGGAACTTATACTTTCCGAAGACGGCAAATATTACTGTGATACTATCCGGAGAAATCAGGCTATAGTAAAGGCAAGCGTACAGAAGCTTATTTCGGGAGCGGATTTTGACGGCGGCAAGACATTTTCTGCTGTTATGAACGGCTTTACAGTGAAAGCACCGCTCAGTGCAAAAAGCAGGATTGAGAGCATAAACGGAGTAAGCAGAGTGCTTGTATCTGATAACAGGGATAATTTCTATATAGGCGAGGATGATGATATAACCTACGAGCCTGTGAATGAAGAAATAACAGATGAGCAGAGTGATAATGAAATAAGTGACGTTCAGACTGAAACTGAGGTTACAGATAATACCGGAACTGAAATCTATGATAATATAGCTACATCAGAAAAACTTTCATCGGCATTCAAGGAAGTTATAGGTGCGGATAAAGCCTATTCTATGGGAATGACGGGTGACGGCGTACTTATTGCTGTTATAGACAGTGAATTTAATGTAAATCATGAAGCTCTTTCCGCTGATCCGGAAAGTATAGTGATGAAAGCGGAAAATCTGGCGGCACTTACGGATATATCTTCTTTCAATATAGATAAGGGTACATCATATCTTCAGCTTTATGTAAACAAGAAGATAGCATTTGCCTATGATTATGCAAAGAACCGGACGAATACGACAGATATCAGTCTTTCACACGGAACAGCAGTTGCAGCGGCAGCAGCAGGCAATAACGGCAAAACAGGCAGTGATGAATATAAAGGAGTGGCATACGACTCACAGCTTGTACTTATGAAAGTAGCAGAGGGAAGGGACGCAGGCGGCAGGATATATACAAAGCCGTCATATGTCATTGCAGCGATAGATGATGCTGTTAAATTAGGCTCTGATGTCATAAACATAGGTTTCGGAGAATACAGAGGAAGTGAAAACAGCAGTATATACGACAGTGTTCTGAAAAAGGTCGCAAAGACGGGTGTATGTATCGTTTGTGCGGCAGGAAACGGAAGCTTCAACGGGCATGAGTACGGAGATACACTTCATCCGGATGATATTGATTATTCCGCCGGAAATTACATTTCATATACCGATGGCGTAATAACTGCGGCTTCTGTCGGTAATAAGGCGTATGAGATAAAATATTTCAATATAAATGACAATCATGTTTTTTACAGGGATATTTCTAAGAATAAATTCAGTGATTATCTGAGCAGTCTTGAAAATCCGCCCGAATATATCTTTCTTGATGCCGAGGGCAGCCGTGATGACTTCAGGAATGCAGGTACGGCAAACAAGCTTGTCGTTGTACAGAAGAGCAGCCTTGCCGCAGATAAGATATATAATAATGCGGAAATGTATGAAGCGGCAGCAGTTGCTGTTATAGATGACGGCAAAAACGAGGAATATATTCTTGAAAATGATGAAGGCAGTATCCCTTTCATAATACTTGATTCATCAAATGCAGGATTTTTCAAGCAGGAGCCGAGCGGAACTATAAGCAAAGAGATAGTTGGCATTATATCCGAAGGAGACGGAAAGACAGGCGTTTCGGAGATGACATCATATGGTGTATCGGACAGACTTATGCTTTCTCAGAGAGTGCTTGCATGCGGAGAAAGTGTGTATTCTGCATCGCCTGACGGCAGAAATGATTTTTACAGCGGAACTTCCATGTCATCAGCATGTACTTCGGGTGCGTGTGCTATAATCCTGCAAAGTATGCGTGAAGGCAATTTAAAGCACCGCCCTTCAATAAACGATAACAAATATATATCATCGATTCTTCTTGGAACAGCCGATCCTGTAGGATACGGAAAAAATGTTTCGGGAGGAAAGCTGTATATTTCACCGAGGTTACAGGGCGGAGGAATCATAGATCTTGGAAACGCTC
>JBGVAQ010000114.1:0-2886 GCA_045224775.1 Acutalibacteraceae bacterium
TCTGTAAAGGATCTTATACGAACAGTAACATATGTCCCCGAATCGAAGCGGTGCAGCGATATGTTCAAGTACATGACTGCAAACAAACTTCAGATCGCTGTTGTTGTTGACGAATTCGGCGGCACAGGCGGAATTATAACTATGGAAGACCTTATCGAGTCGATACTCGGAAGCATACAGGATGAATACGATAATGAAGACGAGGAAATAAAGAAGGTAAACGAATACAGCTTTAGTGTTGACGGTTCAACATCTCTTGATGAAATAGAGGACCTTACAGATATAAATTTTGAGGACGATGAAAACGATACCATAGCAGGGCTTATGCTTGACAGAATGGGACATATACCAAAAAGCGGTGAGCATCCGTCTGTAATGATAAACGGTACACGCTTTACCGTAACAGAGGTAACTGACCGAAGAATATCAAAGGTGCTAATAGTCAAGAACCACAGCAAAAAGAAAAACGAGCAGTGATCTGCCGATAAAAAAATTCCAATGCGCAGGATATGTGCATTGGAATTTTTTATGCTGTTTATTGACTGTTTATAACAGGAAGTGAGTCGGCATAGCCTTCTATAGTCCCGTTGTAAACAACAAGCTTTTTATTGTCCGGAGTTGAGTAAAAATTCATGTCAAGCTTTTCTTTGTTTTTCGTGTCAAAGGTAAGCTCAACTTCAAGCAGCTTTTTACAGTTTTTGAGGTCGGAAGGAACATCGTCCGAGCGTTTGTATGACGAGAGTGCTTCAACGTAGTCCATAACTACTGTATAGTCGATTTTTTTACCGTCTTTATATACGTTGACCACCCTGTTGACAGAATAGTTGTCTGTCATTATCTCTTTGGCTTCAAAATCATACTGTGATGTTTTGCCGTTCTCTTTTATAGTCAGGGTTTTCATGTATTTCATGTCTATGGAAAGTATGTTTTCGGTGAGTATATCGTTTCTGCTCAGACCGTACCATTCTATACTTTTTGAATTCATGCGGAATATTGTAGTGCCGCTTTTATTCATTACATAGCATTTCCCGTCATCGTCAGCCTTGCTTGCTTTGACAGTGAGTTCATTTCCGTTACTGAGTTCTGCCGTTATGCTTATGTACGGTTTGTCAAGTCCGTATTTTTTGATATCATCCTCGCTTACACATATTGCCGCTATTTCCGTACCTTCCATACCGAATATTTTTTCCTTTACAGTGGTGAGCGTTTTGCTTTTGCAGTCTGCCAAATACGGTTCTTTCATGTAGTATGAGTTTTTGAAAACCTTCTGTTCGATATTACTGTTATCCGTAACAGTTATTGGTTTTTCATAAAACTCTCCTGAAAAGCTCATGCTTGTTACAGTTATATCCTCATCAACGGATGATGTTATGGTATTATCGAACATTTGCAGTTTTTCTGTAAGATAGGTGTCAACATTATCTGTCGGGACAACATACACTGTACTGTCGTCGCTCATCTTAACGTATATACCGGCATTGTCCGGCGCATCATCACCGAGAGAAAAGCTTTTTGTACTATTGTCGTCAAAGAGTATAGTCACTTCTGCACGGGGTTCTTCAAGCCCGTATTCTTTGTAGTTCTTTCCGGAAGTGTCTATTACTTTTTTTGCTGCAAGATACTGACTGTCCTTATAAAGTGCGTCAGTCCTTTTCTTTGAAAGAAGCTCATCCGGATATTCCTGCATTGTATATACAATAGGTATTTCTGATTCAGGTGCTTTTAATACTTCCGGATTAACAATAGGATTTGATGAGCTGCTTTTGTCATCCTTACTGCTTTGCTGTACGGGTGTGTATTTATAGCCTATTATCTCATACTCTCCGCCTGTGTTGTTTATTGTGATATCCTCAGGGACAGAGCCGGTCTTATCATAAAGAAGTACTGACTCAGGTTCGGAAGTTTTTTCGTTGTCATCGTTATTATCAGACGGCAGCATAAGTACAACTGCAAGCACAGCACCAAGTAAACCTGCTGCGATACCTGCTCCTATAAGGAGCTTTGTATTCCTTTTCATAAGCACAAACCTCCTTTATCTGTGCCTTCTCATTATATACATTGTAAATCCTGCTGCCAGTATTGCAAGAGGTATGACCGCATAAACAAGGAAGCCGAGTGTCATTGCAAGATTTCTGTCGATGTTTATATCGTATTCGCTTATGACCTTTTCGGCAATGCTTACTCTTTCGGTATCACGTCCGTTGAGCTTGTCGAGCATTGTTGAAAGATACTCCTGATTTGCATAAACAGAGCCGTAATAATTTTCAGTGAATATGTTATAGCTGCCCGAAACAACGACTGTTGAAACGGCATTGTCATCGCCCTTTGTACCCTGTGCAAGCACACATTCCATACCTGTTACATAGTCGTTGATATCCCATTCCTCGTCACGAAGTGAGAAAGGACATTCGCCCGAAGATGAGGACAGAACAAGAAGGGGAGTAACTGATTTTTCATCAGTTCTGTAAACAGGTCTTGAATAGCCTGTTATAACAAATTGGTCTTTACTTTTAAGATTTTCTGTGTAGAGTTCGGAATAATAACCGCAGATTATGCCGTCATAGGGATTGTTGCTCTTGGTATCAAGTTTTGACCTGTTCAGTTCAAATGCAAGAGCGTGTTCTATCTCCATACCGTATTCACCCAGAAGCTTGTCTATATTCGGGGACTCAAAATCTCCCGATTCCGAAAGATACAGAAGTGTCTTTCCGTATTTTCCGTCATTATAAAGAAATTCTCTTATCTTTTTAGTGATTTCCTCGGTGTAGTCTTTTTTAGGTGCGTATGCTACAAGCATATCCGTGTCCTTATCAATGTTTGTTTCTGAAAGCGAACCTTCTTTTACGGTGTAACCGTTTGAGGAAAGTGTTTCTTTCAGGTATGAAT
>JBGVAQ010000115.1:0-2365 GCA_045224775.1 Acutalibacteraceae bacterium
AGATATATAGGACTTTTGTTCCTTATGCTTGCTCTGCTCGTTCTGTTGCTTTTTGTAACCGGCAAATTAGGATATGCTATGGAACGTCTTAACGGCTGGGGACAGGCACTTGTTCCTAATCTTGATAAAGATACATGGAACGATACGTATCAGACAAGAAATTCACTTTATGCAATAGGCTCAGGAGGATTCTGGGGACAGGGACTCGGTCAGTCAAGACAGAAATATCTTTACATTCCGGAAGTACAGAATGACTTCGTTTTCGCTGTTGTATGTGAGGAGCTTGGCTTTGTCGGAGCGGTAATAATCCTTTGTCTTTTTGCACTTCTTGTATGGAGGGGCATAACAATATCAATGAGAGCAAAGGATAACTTCGGTACTCTTCTGGGTATAGGACTTTCCGCACAGATAGGATATCAGGCAATACTGAATATAATGGTAATAACCGACTGGATGCCGAATACCGGTATCAGTCTTCCGTTTTTCAGCTACGGAGGTTCATCACTCTTAATGCTGTTGTGTCAGATGGGTATAATACTTTCAATTTCACGAGATTCTAATCTGGAAAAGGTATAGGGGGAGTTTTTATGAGAATCATCTTTGCAGGAGGAGGAACGGCAGGACATATAAATCCTGCACTTGCTATTGCAGGATATGTACGTGAACACCAGCCGGATGCCGAGATACTTTATATAGGCGCAAAGGGCGGTATGGAGGAAAGACTTGTTCCGCAGGCAGGCTTTGAATTCAGATCTGTTAAGATACAGGGCTTTTACAGAAGTATGTCACCAAGCGCAATAAAGCATAATATCGTTACAGTGAAGAGGGCTTTTTCCGCAAGCAGTGAAGCCAAGAAGATAATACAGGAATTCAAGCCGGATATCTGTATCGGAACAGGCGGATATGTCAGCGGTCCAGTTCTGAGAGCGGCTGACAAGCTCGGTATACCTACTATAATACATGAGCAGAATGCATATCCCGGAGTAACGAATAAAATGCTTTCAAAACATGCCGCAAGAGTAATGCTTGCGATGCCTGACGCAAGGGCGCATTTTAAGGGTGAGTGTGATTTTGTCGATACCGGAAACCCTGTAAGAGGTGATATCCTCAGACAGAACAAAGCGGATGCAAGAAAACAGCTCGGACTTGATGAACGTCCGGTAATACTTTCATTCGGCGGAAGTCTTGGTGCACAGAAAATAAATGAAGCACTTGCGGATATAATAGCAAGAAGTGCAAAGGACGGAAAATATCAGCATATACATGCTTACGGTCAGTACGGAAAATGGTTCCCTGATCTGCTGAAAGAAAAAGGTGCCGATCTTGAAAAGGCTGACAACCTTGATATCAGGGAATATATAAACGATATGCCTGTCTGTCTTGCAGCGGCAGATGTTGTTGTTGCGAGAGCAGGAGCAATAACTCTCAGCGAGATAGAGGTTACAGGAAAGCCGTCAGTGCTGATACCGTCACCGAATGTTGCTGAAAATCATCAGTATCATAATGCTATGTCGCTTGTAAAGAACAATGCGGCAGTTATGATAGAGGAAAAGGATCTTACTCCCGAAAAACTCACGGAGGAGATCGACCGCCTTGCTTCCGATCCCGCAAGACTTGCCGAGTATTCGGCAAATGCGGCAAAAATGGCTGTTTCTGACGCTTCAAAGCGTATATATTCGGTCATAATAGAAGTGCTTGCCACATCAAAAGTAAAATGATGGTATAGAATGAAAAGAAACAGTATATGTTTGCTGGGGGAAAAGTTAATGAGCAATAAAAAATCAGGAGCTTCCCGAGAAAATAGAGGTGGGAGAGATCCTTCAAAGTCGGGAATAAAGAAAAACGGCGCTGCTTCTGCACAGAACAAACCGCCCGTAAAAAGAAAAAGAGGAAAGAACGAGCTTGATATATATAAGAAATACAACAGCTCGGACGAGGTCTATGCAACTCAGCGTGAATTTGACAGGGGAGCGGAGAACATTCTGAAAAAGGAACGCCGCACAAAAGAACCCGATCAGTATTCCGACAGGTATTCTGATGACCATTCGGGAACTGTACCGCCTGCCAAGGCACCGTCAAGTCCCCGTGTCAGAAAAATAAAACGTGTACTGTTCTATATCGTTACAATACTTGTTCTTGTTGTTATATGCGCTTTGGTTTCACTTACCGTGTTCTTTAAAATAGACAGCATACAGGTAGAGGGAAAAATAAGATATGAAAGCGATGAAATTATTTCTGCCAGTATGATAAAGCAGGGCGATAATTTCATTCTTTGCAAAACATCTCCCGGTGAAAGAGAAATATACGAAAAGTTTCCGTATATTGAAGAAGTCGATATTTATAAAAAGCTGTTCAATAAGATAAT
>JBGVAQ010000116.1:0-2129 GCA_045224775.1 Acutalibacteraceae bacterium
GTTTTGTGATAAACAGAATCATTGCTTGATAAGTATACATCTATTTATAAAGAACCGGTTAATTTGATATATTGACGGTTTTTGAAATACTGTCAAACAGGAGGTGGTAAACATGTCAGAATTTATTTTGGCTGTTTCAAAAAATTATTATCCTGACAATAGCGAAAATGTAATGCAAAGCATTTTCTCACAGTATGAGAAGGTCATTATTCAGTCGATCATAACATCATTCGGACTTGACTTCCTTATCAAAGATCAGCACGGCGGGGATGTTGATACTATACACAATGTTCGTCAGATTGGCAAAGACCCGAATATGACATATAAAAACAAGCAAAACCAGAGAGATTATGAAAATCGTGGAGAATATAATTCTACAAGCTATCACAGTGATTCAAAATATATTCAGAAAAACAACGAATTTAGCCAACAGAAGAAAGATGGTACTCTGACTGATTCGTATACTGGAAAAAAGTTTGCGCCAAATGATAATACAAATCTCGATCATGTAATATCTGCAAAAGAGATTCACGACGATCCAGGTCGAGTACTTTCAGGATTAAACGGTAATGATTTAGCTAACAGCGATGAAAATCTGAAACCTACTGGAGAATCTATAAATAAATCTAAAAATGCTTACTCTATGGATGAGTTTATCAACAGGCTTGAAAAAACTCAAGAACAAAGGCAGAAAAGAATATACGAATTAAATTCTAAACAAAGTCTTTCTGACAGCGAACGAAAGGAGCTTAACAAGCTTTCACAGCTGCAATCTGCTGATAAAGAAAAGATGAAGGAGATCGATAAAAAGGCAAGAAAAGCGTATGAGACAAAAATAGCAAGAGCATATTATACAAGCCCTAAATTTGCAAAAGATGTTGCTGTCTCCGCCGGCAAGGTCGGAGTAAAAATGGGAATCCGTCAGGCACTTGGTCTTGTATTTACAGAGATATGGTTTTCGGTGAAGGAAGAGTTTGTAAAATATGATGTTCATCCGGGCTGGGAAATGGACATGGGCGATTTCTTCAAAGCAATCGGTGAAGGTATCAAAAACGGATTTGCATCTGCAAAATTCAAGTATAAGGAAATACTCTCAAATTTTGCAAGCGGTACATTTTCAGGTATTTTTTCAAGCATTACGACCACTATCTGCAATATATTTTTTACAACAGCAAAAAATGTTGTAAAGATTATCCGTGAATCTTTTTCGTCAATAGTAGAAGCAGGAAAAATACTTCTCTTTAACCCTGATAATCTTCCCTTTGGCGAGAGAATACGTGCAGCGGTCAAAATAATTGCAACTGGTGCGAGTGTTATATTGGGGACATTGGTTAGTGAAGCAATCGGAAAAACACCTGTTGCAGCTATCCCTGTTATCGGAGATATTGTAAAAACTTTCTGCGGTACGCTTTGTACTGGTATTGTAAGCTGTACGTTGCTGTATTTTCTGGATAGAAGTCCGGTGATAAACAAAATAGTAAATATGCTGAACAAAATACCTACATTGGAAGATAATGTCAGATATTTCCAGGAACAGGCTTTGCTGTTTGAACGATATGCAGCAGAACTGATGAAAATTGATCTTGAAACATTCAAGCAGGAGACATCAGCTTATAATCGAATTGCATCACAAATAAATGAAAATACATCTGATGAAGAACTCAACTTTATACTAAGAAGATCACTCAAGCAGCTTGGTATTGAGATGAGCTGGGAAAAATCACATGATAGCTTTGATAGCTTCATGAGTGACAAAAAATCTAAGATGGTGTTTGAATAGTATGTTTGAATGTGATATGTGCGGATGCTGCTGCCGTCATCTTGATATGTCTCCGCTTTATAAAGAACTTGACAGAGGAGACGGGATATGCCGTTATCTTGACGGAAATTTATGCAGCATCTACCAGACAAGACCTTTGATTTGCCGGATCGATGAATGTTATGATCTTTATTTTAAAGATAAAATAACAAAACAGGAATTCTACGAGCTTAATTATCAAATGTGTAAAAAACTGAAAGGAGAATAATAAATATGCCATTACCATTGATTTTAGGAATAGGAGCTGCCATTGCAGCAGTAGGAGGAGTTGGAGCAGGTATTCACGGCGGAGTGAAAATGAAGGAAGCCA
>JBGVAQ010000117.1:0-5980 GCA_045224775.1 Acutalibacteraceae bacterium
AAGTGCCTGGGTGGATATTAAACTTATCTTCAAGACATTTTTGTTTCTGTTTAAGAGAAGCGGTTATTAGTTGTAAAATTCATAAGAATTATTTGTTATTCGATTTAGTAATTAAGATTTCGGAGTGAAATTTTAATTAATAATATTGTAATAGCCGTAACATGATAGCAATGCAATTACACGAAAAATGAAAATGTGTGCAGATAAGAGCTTATATTGTTATTTAATAGAAAATAATATCAAATAATTTCCCGTTTGTTGATTATGCAAATTGACAATATTTAAAATATGGCTGTATAATATAACTGTTGTACAGCATTTTGTATAATCGTTATACCTTTGGTGAATGACGTTTAAGTCGATGAAATTCACTTGTTTTGATGATAATAAAGAAATATAGGGCGGTTTTCGTCCTGTTAGATGTGAATTATTTGTGATTCATTTATGGTGTCGGGCTTTTAAGAAAAATTAGAGTGATTGGTTTCATCCTTATCTTGTTGAGATTGATATAGAGAGGGTCTGGTTGATGATGAAAAAAAAATATACGATTGCAGTAGCCGGAACAGGCTATGTTGGATTGTCGATTGCTACTCTATTATCCCAGCATCATAAAGTATATGCGGTAGATATTATTCCTGAGAAAGTGGAGTTTATAAATCAAAGAAAATCTCCGATTCAGGACGAGTATATCGAGAAGTATCTTGCCGAAAAAGAGCTGGATTTAACAGCTACATTGGATGCTGAGCTTGCATATAAAAATGCCGACTTTGTTGTTATTGCTGCTCCGACTGCCTGAACGGTGATAATGATACAATTACACGAAACAAAAAATCGGGTGCATTTGGGTGCAGATAGGAATTGTATTTCTATATAGAAAGTGATTTCAAATAAATGACCATTTGTGGATTATGCAGATTGACAATGTCTAAAGATGGCCATATAATATTACTGTCAAATAGTGTTTTATACAATTATGGAACCTTTGGTGGATGACATTTAAGTTGATAAAATTCACCTCTTTGATGACTTGGAAGAAATATAGGATGGTTTTCGTCTTGCTTTATATAGATAATTTGTGATTAGTCTTTATGGGATGGTAGTAAGGTAATATGACAGTGAATGATATTACTCTCATTTTATTGATATATAGTATATTGAAAATAATAGTCGGATTGGAGTGACAGCCTTGAACATTCTTGTTACCGGGGGAGCAGGCTACATAGGCTCCCATACTGTGATTGAATTGACTACTGCCGGACACAACATCGTTATTGTTGACAATCTTGTCAATTCCAGTAAAAAGTCGTTGGACAGAGTTGAGAAAATTATCAACAAACAGATCAGTTTCTATGAAGTTGATATTCGTGACAGAGAAAACCTGGAAAAGGTTTTTGCGAAAAATAAGTTTGATTGCTGTATTCACTTTGCCGGATTAAAAGCGGTGGGTGAATCTGTTTCTATGCCATGGGAGTATTACGACAATAACATCAACGGGACACTTGTTTTGTTGGATGTTCTCCGTAAGAATAATTGCAAAAACATTATTTTCAGTTCTTCGGCAACCGTATATGGAACCCCTGCTATTATTCCGATAACCGAGGAATGTCCTAAAGGTCAGTGTACCAATCCATATGGGCAGACTAAATCTATGATTGAGCAGATCATGATGGATATGCAGAAGGCTGATCCGGAATGGAATATGGTATTACTCCGCTATTTTAACCCGATTGGTGCTCATAAAAGCGGTTTGATTGGTGAAGCACCTAACTGTATTCCTAACAATCTTATGCCCTATATCACACAAGTTGCTGTGGGTAAACTCAAAGAGTTGGGTGTATTTGGAAATGACTATGATACTCCCGACGGAACGGGCGTCAGGGATTACATACATGTTGTTGACCTTGCAGACGGTCATGTTAAGGCGCTGAAAGCGATTGAAAACAATTGTGGTCTGGCAGTTTATAATCTGGGAACAGGACAGGGCTATTCGGTTCTTGATCTTGTCAGGGCGTTTGAGGAAGCAAATGGAATTAAGGTTCCTTATGTTATAAAGCCAAGAAGGCCCGGAGATATTGCAACCTGCTATTCCGATCCTTCCAAAGCTGAGAAAGAATTAGACTGGAAAGCACAATACAGCATTGTTGATATGTGCCGTGACGCATGGAGATGGCAGAAACAGAATCCGAATGGATTTGAAGATTAAACGAGAGTGAGAGGTTCGTAATGTGCGGGATCGTAGGATTCATAGGAAAAAAGCAGGCGGCGCCCATTCTTTTGGATGGTCTTTCAAAATTGGAATACCGTGGCTATGATTCTGCAGGACTTGCAATACGTAATGGTGATGATCCTGCAGTGGTGGTAAAGTCAAAAGGCCGATTGAAAGTATTGGCTGAAAAGACCGATAACGGCAATGCACTTGTTGGGACTTGCGGTATAGGTCACACACGTTGGGCTACACATGGTGAACCGAGCAAAACCAATGCTCATCCTCATGTCAGTGGGAATTGTACAGGGTCCGGGTCTGGTGCAGTTGAATCAGAGGTAGTAGGAGTTCATAACGGTATCATAGAAAACTATGTAGAACTTCGAGAAAAGCTTATCAGACATGGCTATACATTCTACTCACAGACAGATACAGAGGTAGTTATAAAGCTTGTTGATTATTATTACAAGAAATATACGCATGATCCTCAGGAATCCATTGCCAAAACAATGGTCAGAGTGAGAGGTTCATATGCGCTATGTCTGATGTTCAAGAGCCATCCGGGTGAGATATGGGTTGCAAGAAAAGACAGCCCGATGATTATCGGAATTGCAGATGGTGAGACCTATGTTGCATCAGATGTTCCGGCTATCCTAAAATACAGCCGTAATGTATATTACATAGGAAATCTTGAAATGGCAAAGCTGACAGAGGGAAATGTTACGTTCTACAACCTTGACGGCGATCAGATAAAAAAAGACATTACCGAGATAAAGTGGGATGCTGAATCCGCTGAAAAAGGCGGCTATGAGCATTTCATGATGAAGGAAATACACGAGCAGCCGAGAGCAATTACAGATACCCTCAACTCTGTTATCAAAGATGGAAAGATAGACTTTAGCTCTATCGGTCTTGACGACGAGGGGATAAAGAATATATCTCAGATATATATTGTTGCCTGCGGTTCTGCTTACCATACGGGTGTTGTCACTCAGTATGTGATGGAGGATCTTGCAAAGATTCCTGTTCGTGTCGAACTTGCTTCCGAGTTTAGATACAGAAAACCGCTGCTTGATAAAAATGGTTTGGTGATTGTGGTAAGCCAGTCGGGTGAGACGGCCGATACGCTGGCTGCACTTCGACTTGCCAAAGAAAAGGGGATCAAAACTCTTGCTGTTGTCAATGTTGTCGGAAGCTCAATAGCCCGGGAAGCGGAAAATGTGTTCTACACGCTTGCAGGACCTGAAATAGCAGTTGCAACAACAAAGGCGTATTCGGCACAGTTGATTGTAGGATATGTACTTGCAATGCAGTTTGCACTTGTAAGAAATGAGATAGATGAAAAAAAGGTTTCAGAGCTGATTGATGAGCTTACAACCTTACCAAAGAAAATTGAAAAGATACTTGAAGATAAGGAACGTATACAATGGTTTGTGGCAAAGCAGGCAAATGCGCAAGATGTGTTTTTTATTGGTCGTGGAGTTGATTATGCCGTTTGTCTTGAAGGCAGCCTGAAAATGAAAGAGATTTCTTATGTTCATTCGGAGGCTTATGCTGCCGGTGAACTAAAACACGGTACTATCAGTCTTATTGAGGATGGAACACTGGTTATTGGTGTTTTGACTCAGAGTGAACTGTATGAAAAGACTGTCAGCAATATGGTCGAGTGCAAGAGCCGTGGGGCTTATTTGATGGGCCTGACTTCTTACGGCCATTATGAGATAGAAGATACAGCAGACTTTACAGTTTATATTCCCAAAACGGATGAGCATTTTGCAGCGAGCTTGTCAGTGATACCTTTGCAGCTGATGGGGTATTACCTTTCTGTTTCGAGAGGGTTGGATGTTGATAAACCGAGAAATCTGGCTAAGAGTGTGACAGTGGAATAACGATTTATAAAACAATGGGAGAAAATGGCTATGGATTCTATTGAATTAAGTTACAAAACGATACTGGTTACCGGAGCAGCCGGATTTATCGGTGCGAATCTTGTAAAGAGATTGTTTGCCGATGTACCAACTGCAACCATCATCGGTATCGATAGCGTGAATGACTATTATGATGTTCGTCTCAAGGAGTACCGTCTTGAGGAACTGAACAAGAATGACAGCTTTACATTTATAAAGGGTAATATTGCCGATAAGGAACTGATCAATTCTATTTTTGAGAAGTATAAGCCTGCTGTGGTCGTTAATTTAGCTGCACAGGCAGGAGTACGTTATTCTATCACGAATCCTGATGCTTACATAGACTCAAACCTGATCGGTTTCTTTAACATTCTGGAGGCCTGCCGGAATTATCCGGTAGAGCATCTGGTCTATGCTTCAAGTTCTTCTGTCTATGGTTCAAACAAGAAAGTACCTTATTCAACAGAAGATAAAGTTGACAATCCCGTTTCATTGTATGCGGCAACTAAGAAGTCAAATGAATTGATGGCTCACGCATATTCAAAACTTTACAATATTCCGTCAACCGGACTGCGTTTCTTTACTGTTTACGGTCCTGCCGGACGTCCTGATATGGCATATTTCAGTTTTACCAATAAGCTTGTCGACGGCGAAACGATAAAGATATTCAACTTCGGGAACTGTAAGCGTGACTTCACTTATGTTGACGATATTGTCGAGGGTGTTGTCAGAGTAATGCAGGGTGCTCCTGAAAAGAAGAACGGTGAGGACGGACTTCCGATACCGCCCTACGCTGTTTATAACATTGGCAACAATCAGCCGGAGAATCTGCTTGATTTTGTTCAGATTCTGTCTGAAGAGCTTGTCCGTGCAGGTGTGCTGCCGGAGGATTATGACTTTGAGGCACACAAGGAGCTTGTCCCCATGCAGCCGGGTGATGTTCCGATCACTTATGCGGATACAGATGCTCTTGAAAGAGACTATGGATTCAAGCCGAGTACATCTCTTCGTGACGGGTTGAGGAAGTTTGCTGAGTGGTATAAAGAGTTTTATATGTAAGGACTGATGTAAGATGGATAAAAAATACACCATAGCGGTGGCAGGGACAGGATATGTTGGTTTGTCGATTGCTACTCTATTATCTCAGCACCATAAAGTGTATGCGGTAGATATTATTCCTGAAAAAGTGGAGCTTATCAATCAAAGAAAATCTCCGATTCAGGATGAATACATTGAAAAGTATCTTGCAGAAAAAGAGCTTGATCTTACTGCAACACTGGATACTGAACTTGCATATAAAAATGCTGACTTTGTTGTTATTGCTGCTCCTACTAACTATGACAGCAAGACACAGCACTTCGACACAAGCGCAGTTGAATCTGTTATCAGGCTTGTCATGCAGTACAATCCGGATGCCATTATGGTTATCAAGTCCACTATTCCTGTCGGATATACAAAGTCTATCAGAGAAAAAACGGGCAGTAAGAATATTATTTTCAGCCCCGAGTTTTTAAGAGAATCCAAAGCACTGTACGACAATCTCTATCCGAGCCGTATTATTGTTGGCACAGATATGGAAGACGAACGACTTGTAAAAGCTGCACATACTTTTGCAGAACTGTTGCAGGAGGGTGCAGTCAAGGAAAATATAGATACCCTGTTTATGGGATTTACAGAGGCGGAAGCAGTAAAGCTTTTTGCTAATACATACCTTGCATTACGTGTCAGCTACTTTAATGAGCTTGATACTTATGCCGAGATGAAAGGACTGAATACCCAGAAAATCATTGAGGGTGTTTGTCTTGATCCGAGAATCGGTACACATTACAATAATCCATCATTCGGATATGGTGGTTACTGTCTGCCGAAG
>JBGVAQ010000118.1:0-1764 GCA_045224775.1 Acutalibacteraceae bacterium
ATAAATCGGCTGCTGACGGTATGGGAAAGTTCTGTAAGAGCAACACACCTGTTTCTGTCGGACAGTGAAATCAAAAAGATAAAAGAATATGTACCGCAGGCGCTCGCTGGAATTGCGCATTTGATGATCGCAGAAGATGATAGGGGCTGCCCCGGGGCTTTTATGGGGATCAAGGACGGCACCTTGGAAATGCTGTTCATTTCCCCGGAAGAAAGAGGAAAGGGGCTCGGAAAGCGCCTGCTCCAATATGGGATTAAAACCTATGCCGTAGAGCGGGTGGCTGTGAATGAGCAAAACCCACAGGCCAAGGGCTTTTATGAACACATGGGCTTTCAGGTTTATAAAAGGACAGACCTTGACGAACAGGGCAATCCTTATCCGCTTTTATACATGAGCCTTAACATCTAAATCGGATTTTACGAAATCTCATATCCCGCAGAGAAGCAAAAACAGAAAGTACCCTGCCTTATACTCATTATCATCATTGCCCTTTTCCTTGACTTGCTTGTGTCTTTGTGATACACTAACATACATAAAATTAGAGGTGAGGTGGAAAGATGATTAACTTTTCTTGCAAATAAATTGGAATATACAGTGATACTGTGTTTTACAGTACCATTGTACCCATTGCAAGAAAGTAAAAGTCTATTCACTCGATATATCGTAGGTGTATCACTCTTGATAGGGGTGGTACTATTATGCTGTGACGAGCTGCAAGAATTGACTTTCTTGCAGCTCTTATTTTATGTTCTTGATCCCTGGAATAAAGGAGGAATGCGATATGTCGATGATCCGAGTCGAGAACCTTACCTTTGCCTATCCATCCAGCTATGATAACATTTTTGAAAATGTCAATTTTCAAATTGATACAGATTGGAAACTTGGGTTTGTTGGAAGAAACGGTAGAGGGAAAACAACTTTTCTAAATCTCTTGCTTGGAAAGTACGAATACCACGGGAAAATACAAGCCTCTGTGCAATTTGATTACTTTCCATATCCTGTGAACGACAAAAACAGATTAACTACGGATATTCTCTCGGAAGTCTGCCCGCTGGCGGAAGAGTGGGAGCTGTTGAGAGAACTATCCTACCTGGAAGTCCGTGATGATGTACTTTGGAGGCCATTTTTTACGCTTTCCAATGGAGAGCAGACCAAGGTGCTGCTTGCCGCTCTATTTCTGAATGATGGACACTTTTTACTGATTGATGAACCGACAAACCATTTGGATATGAAAGCCAGAGAAACCGTTTCAGCATACCTGAAACGGAAAAAGGGATTTATCTTAGTCTCTCATGATCGCTGTTTTTTAGATGGCTGTGTTGACCATATCCTGTCGATCAATCGGTCAAACATCGAAGTGCAAAGCGGAAATTTTTCTACTTGGTTCACCAACTTCCAGCGTCAACAAGAATTTGAACTCGCTCAAAATGTGAAGCTGAAAAAAAGCATTGATAATATGCAAAAGGCCGCTAAAAGAACTTCTGTCTGGTCAGACCGAATTGAAGCGTCAAAATATGGGAACGGCCCGGTTGACCGAGGGTATATTGGTCACAACTCTGCCAAAATGATGAAACGCTCAAAGGCTATCAAAGTGCGGCAGCAACGTGCAATCGAGGAAAAGTCCGGCCTTCTCAAAAATTTGGAAACCGTAGAAGATTTAAAAATCGCTCTGCTTCCCTATTTTTCAGATACCTTAGTGACTTTCTCTGATGTTGTACCGATTTTTGACGGCAAAAATGTCTGCCAGCCAATCTCGTTTACAGT
>JBGVAQ010000119.1:0-7105 GCA_045224775.1 Acutalibacteraceae bacterium
ATCTCCGATAAAATACACCAACAGCGAAACAGGATATAAGGTCGTACTTATCGACGATGCAAACCTTCTTACATTCATTGAAGAAAACAATCTGACAGAGGATATGAAACCGCTTACAAAATACGGAAATATTGCTTTCTGGACAACAACCGAAAAATCATACAATGAAATAGAGCAGGCACGTCTTAAACGAAAGGAATTATTCAATTTTGACAGCGGATGTATCTTTGTTATAAACATGGAGATACGCAAGCTGACTATACAATCCTACGGCAATATAAATCAATCTGTGACCGACTCCATAGCCCGTTCCATAACAAACAATGTAAGCTCATACGCTACATCAAAGAATTATTACACCTGTGCAAAAACCGCCTTTGAGCAGATAAATACCGTATGTGAGAAAAAGCATATAAGCGAGCCTTTGAAGATAAGCGGCTATGTTGTAATATCACTTATGCTCGGACTTATTATTGCAATAGGTATTGCTTTCTCAAAAAGACAGAATCCGCTTATACGTTCTTATGCTGTTGAAAGCGAAAGACCGTACCATATAAACGGAACTTTCAGAACCCCTGTAACCGTGCAATATGTAAAACAAGTCACAGAACATCGTCCGCCCATCACCTATTCAAGTTCGGGCGGCGGAGGTTCAATAGGCTGTTCAAGCTGTTCCAGCGGTTCAAGCTGTTCGAGTTGTTCGAGCGGTTCAAGCTGCTCAAGCTGCGGTGGCGGAGGCTGCGGCAGCGGAGGAAGTTCAGACTTCTGATATTATGGAAAATTTCAACTACACCGACTTCACTTTACAGTGGCACATAACACACCGCTGCAACTTACGCTGCAAGCATTGTTATCAGGATGATTACAGTGCATTCGAGGACTTTGAGAACGCCAAAAATGTTCTTGACCAGTACTGCACACTGATAAAAACCTATAACTGTCAGGGCAGACTTAACATAACAGGCGGCGAGCCTCTTACACACCCGTTTTTATTCGACATACTGCGTCTTGCACGTTCACGGGGTATAAAAACAGGTGTACTCACCAACGGCACACTTATAGGTGAATGGGACGCAAAAAAACTTAAAGCAAGCGGTGTGGATTATGTACAGATAAGTCTTGACGGCATGGAAAAGGTACACGACTCAATCCGTGGAAAAGGCAGCTTTCAAAAAGCCGTAAACGGTATATACGCACTAAAATCTCAGGGTATCTTCACAAGCATATCCTTTACGGCACAAAACAATAATTTATCCGAATTAAAAAAGCTTGCCGGCTTTTGCGAAAATCTCGGAGCTGACAAGCTGTGGTTCGACAGAGTAATAATACCTGCCGATGAGGATAAAGATAAACTGACACTTTCAGCCGAAAGCTTCCGCAAGCTGTGCAGGACTGCCGCACATCTTAATAAAAAAGGCAAGGTATTCTGCGGACGTGCATTACAGTTTATCTACTGCAAAAACAAGCTAATATACCATTGTTCAGCCGGAGAAAATCTTCTTATCGTTCTTGCAAACGGTGATGTCATGCCGTGCAGAAGATTACCGTTCATAATCGGAAATGTAAAAAACAGCGATCTTCTCACTCTCCATCAAAGCTCACCCATTATGCACGAGCTGAGGAACACAGGCATACCCGAAGGCTGTAAAAGCTGTAAATATTCCGCTTTATGCAGAGGCGGCTCAAAATGTCTTTCCTACGCAAAAAAAGGACGTTTTGACATTCCCGATCCGGACTGCGTACTAATTCATAATTCATAATGCATAATGCATAATTAATAAAATTAAACCACAGGTTTAATGATTTATCGGTTCTGATATATTATAATATAAACATCAAAGACAAGGAGTGATAAATATGAATTTAAAAGAAGCTTTCAGATTCCAGAACAAGCTTGAAAGCCTGATATCCGAAACAGAGGGTATCCTTTCTTCCGATGACTGCGTGACACTTACAAAACGTACATATCTCTACAAAAAAGCCGATCCCAACGCAGAAAACGAAACCGTAACCATTATTCCCGATACGGAATATTACAAGCAGATCAACGAGCTTATCGAATTTGTGATGTATCTTATGTCACAAAGAGAAAAACTCTCAAATGCGATCAACGATGCAAAGCGCAATCTTCCCATCGACCTTGACGGTGAAATAAGCCTTAACCGCTACCGTCAGAGAGTATCCGATATATTCCGCCGTATGGCAAGTATAAAGAGTAAAGAAGTCAGGGAAAACAACAGCGGCATAGGATACCGCTTCAATAACGAGGGTAACCAGATATCCTACAAATGCGATGTTGACCGTGTAACAACGATAAACTTCAACCGCAATACTGTACGCAAATACGCTGCCCAGCTCAGTGAAACTGCCGATAATGCATCTCTGAAAATCGACAAGTGCATGATCAACTACAAGGTGGATTATGTACCCGAATTCGATGTTAATGACAGCTTTGATGAGGTCTTTGAGAAATTCAACTCAAAGTAACCTCGTTAATTGCACATTGCACATTGTAAACTGAACATTGACATTTTCCCGACTGTTTCAGGGGTAACAGGATGCAGATCTGACGATCGGTTCAGGTGCAGATGAACTGTAAGGCTGCATATTTTGAGCCTTCTCGGAGGTATCTTTTATATTTTGACCGGATTATCCGAGCATCGTTTTAAGAATCGTTTGACGTTATAACGTTATCCGATATCGCATCATATCGCTTTTTGCAAACACAAACACCGCTTCACAAAGTCTTTTTAACTAAATTATATTTTTTAAACACAGGCAGCTTTCCAAAGGATATGTATCCTAAGGAAAGCCGCCGTAATAGATCGAAAGCTTTGTGATCCTGTTACGCCTGAAACAGTCGGAAAAAATGCAATACTAAACGGGCAGTCAAGCGACTGCCCGTTATTTTTAACAGAAAATTGTTGTGTCTGCACAAGTATCTCATTCATAGAAACACCGAGCAGACTGCTCAGAGCAAAAAGGTTATCAACTGACGGCAGGCATTTTCCCTGCTGCCATTTGTAGATAGCCTGCGGTTCTTCAAAACCGAAAAAACGCTGAAGCTCACGGACGGTAAGACCGCATGCTTTTCTCAGACGTATGATGTTTTCTCCCGTTGCCTTGAGATCAATGGTCGGGAATGCTGCTTGCGTCATAATAAATTCCTCCTTTACATATCCAATCAAAAAACTCATATGTACAGGTAAAATCCGAAGCTGATATTTATTTTATCAGCTCACACAAAAATGTCAATAGCTTTTATAAAAAATAGTAATATTTTGTTTTTTTATTATTGATAAACTCCCGTATATAATGTTATAATCAGAGGTGATACGGATGAAAATAATACCGCTTGAAAAGCAGAGCAAAAAAGAACAGAAAAAATTCCATACAAGAAGCCGTATGGACTGGAACGGAATAAAACCTGTAACAAGGGTAGTAAAAAGCAAAAAAATATATGACAGAAAAAAATTATCCAAAAATACATACAGTGATTGACTGAAAAGAAAACTTCGGGAGGCAGAAAATGGAACAGGAAATAATAACTATCGTCATCACAGGAGGTCCATGTGCAGGAAAATCAACTGCCATGAGCCGCATACAGAGTTACTTTTCCACTCTCGGATATACAGTACTGTTTGTAGCTGAAACAGCAACAGAGCTTATAACCGGAGGTGTTGCACCCTGGAGCTGCGGATGCAATACGGATTACCAGAAATGTCAGATGGAACTGCAAATAGCAAAAGAAAACGTATATAAAAAAGCCGCCGCAACAATGGATGCTCAGAAGATACTTATCGTATGTGATCGTGGTGTGATAGACAACAAGGCATACATGACAGCCGAAGAATTTTCGGAAATAGCTGTTTCACTCAAAACAAATGAAATAGAACTGCGTGACCATTATGATGCTGTATTCCATCTTGTAACAGCGGCAAAAGGTGCGGAGGAATTTTACACAACCGAAAACAACTCGGCACGAACAGAAACTCCGGAACAGGCTGCCGCTCTTGATGATAAGCTAATCACCGCATGGACAGGACATCCGCATTTCAGAGTTATCGACAATTCAACGGATTTCGACAATAAAATAAACCGTCTGCTTTCTGAGATATCTTCATTTTTAGGTGAACCCGAACCGCTTGAAATAGAGAGAAAATTTCTTATAGAATATCCCGACCTTGAACTTCTCAGAAGTCTTGATAACTGTAAGCGTGTCGAGATAATACAGACTTATCTCAATTCGGACGGAAACGGTGAAGTTCGTGTGCGACAGCGTGGAGAAAACGGACATTATATATATGTCAAGACAACAAAACGATTTATAACAAATGTAAAACGTGTCGAGATAGAAAAACGTCTTTCGCAGGACGAATATATAAAACTGCTCATGGATGCGGATACAACAAGACATCCAATACGCAAAGACCGTTATTGTATAACCTATGAAAGCCAGTATTTTGAGCTTGATGTTTATCCTTTCTGGAACGACAAAGCAACAATCGAAATAGAACTTAGTGACGAGAATGTACCGATACATTTTCCCGATTTTATACACGTTATCAAAGAAGTCACTCACGACAGCGAATACAAAAATTCTTCACTTGCAAAACTATAACAAAACCTCTGACTGCAAAAAACTTGCGGTCAGAGGTTTTATATTCATTATGAATTATGCATTATGAATTATGAATTGAAATAGTGCCTCCGCAGATAAGAAGGTCGCCGCAGTAGCAGACAGCCGCCTGTCCGGGTGTAACGGCTCTTTGCGGAGAATCAAATACCAATTTGAAAGTATCGTCACTGAGCGGATAAAGTACAGCCGGCTGTGCCTTCTGATTGTAGCGTATCTTTGCCTGAACCTTCAAAGGCTCATCAGGACGTGCTATAGATACCCAGTTCACATCTTCTGCATAAACGGTATCGCAGAAAAGATCTTCATTATCGCCAAGTATAACCGTATTATCAGCTATATTCTTTGATATGACATAAGCAGGCTTTCCGAGTGCTATACCCAGCCCTTTTCTCTGCCCTATGGTATAACGTATTATGCCGCTGTGCTCACCGAGAATTTTACCGTCTTTATCCGTAAAATTGCCTTTCGGGAATTTTCTGCCCGTATAATATTCGATAAATCTTGCATAATCCCCGTCGGGAACAAAGCATATATCCTGACTGTCAGGCTTTGAGGCATTTATAAGTCCGTACTGCTTTGCAATTTCCCTTGTCTGTGTCTTTGTAAGCTCGCCTATCGGGAAAAGTGTCTTGCCAAGCTGTTCCTGAGTGAGATTGTACAGAACATAGCTCTGATCCTTTGTTTCGTCTGCACCCTTCATAAGTGTATATCTGCCTGTTTTTTCGTCATATCCACGCCTTACATAATGTCCGGTTGCGATATAGTCATGGCCGAGAACCTCCGCACGTTTCAGGAGAGTGTCAAATTTTATGTATCTGTTGCAGTCTATACACGGATTAGGTGTCATACCATTTATATAGGCATTGTTGAAACGGTCTATCACACATTCCTTGAAACGTTCTCCGAAGTTATACACATAATGCTCTATACCAAGCTTGTTTGCGGCATATCTTGCATCTTCAACATCATCAAGCGAACAGCATGTCTTGTTGTCATTGATATCTATTTCATCATTTGTAAACAATCTCATTGTTGCGCCTGTAACATGATACGACTGCATAAGCACAGCCGCCGCAACAGTACTGTCAACACCGCCGCTCATAGCTACAAGAACATTTTTCTTTTCACTCATAAAATCACTCCGAGAGTTTTTATAATCATTTATTGAACATTGCACATTGCACATTGAACTCAGCTTTCGCCTATTATATCCCAAGGGGTAAGCATACCAAGTATTCTGCCGCCCATAGAACCGTTATCCGTTATAAACACCGCCGCAAGTCTTTTGCTCCGCTGACTGCGTTTTTCAAATTCATTCCTGACTTTAAAAAGCGTTGTATCTTTATTCATAAACAGAAATCTTTCGTTTTCGTGCCTGTCGGGAGGAAGCAGTTCCCTGAAATCATCTATCAGCATATCATCATTCATGGAAGATATGCCCCTGTTCAATGCGTATCCGAAAAATGTTCCGATACTGAAAACGCCTATCATACTGCCGTTTTCCAGAACAGGTACATGCGAAAAGCCCGACTTCTGCATCTTCTTCATAACAAGCTGTACACGCTGATTCGGACTTGTTTTCAGTATATCCGAAAAATGCGTTGCAAACGGAAGTGCAAGCGGCGGACGCTTTACATAATCCGTAACCTGATCTATGAATTCAATTATACTGTCAGACGGCTGTACAACAGGCAGACTGTCTATATCCGAATGGTGAGAAAGAAAATTGCGTATCTCCCTGCAAAGATCAAGCTTGTCACGGTAAGGTCTGCCCTCTTTGTCGTTTATAAAACGTACAACGGAACTGCCGTATTTTTCATCATAGTTATATTTTTTTATAAGCTCCTCTTCAAGTATCTTGTACTTGTCAAGAAATATCTCCGCATTATCCATACGGCTGTCCTCCATGTGAAATTTATCCGACTACCTGATATTTCTCGGAAATATACTCGTCATACGATGCAGTAATATCCTTGATACCCTCTTTTTCTATGACTATTATCCTGTTTGCAACAGTTGATATAAATTCATGGTCATGTGATGTAAAGAGAACTACACCCTTGAATGCCTGCAAGCCCTTATTTACTGCGGTTATTGATTCAAGATCAAGATGGTTTGTAGGCTGATCGAGTACAAGACAGTTTGCGCCGAACATCATCATTCTTGAAAGCATACAGCGCACCTTTTCACCGCCCGAAAGTACCTTTACAGGCTTGAAAACATCATCACCCGAAAACAGCATTCTTCCCAAAAATCCTCTGAGATATGTGTCCGTATTGTCGTTGCCCCTGACATACTGACGTATCCAGTCTATTATGGACATATCATTTCCCTCGAAAAAGCTTGTATTATCCTTCGGGAAATACGACTGCGAAGTACTTACGCCCCATTTGAATTTTCCCTCGTCAGCCTCCATATTGCCCATGAGTATCTCAAAGAGTGTAGTCACAGCTATTTCGTTGTCAC
>JBGVAQ010000120.1:0-6381 GCA_045224775.1 Acutalibacteraceae bacterium
CCCCATACATTTGATGCCTGTGTGCATATTATCATCCTTGTTCTCTGATTTATCGCCGCACGGAACGAGGCTATCGTTTTTTCATCATCACACGGATATACCTTAACAGCCGTACTGCTTATACCCGTATTTTTAAGGCGTTCAAGCGGACGCATTACAGAATTATGCTCCAGTTCGGACACAACAACATGATCTCCGCTTTTCAGTATGCCTTTTATCACCGTATTTACAGCGGAAGTACAGTTCAGCGTGAATATGACACGCTCCGCACCTTCCGCATTGAAAAACTCAGATACAACCTTTCTTGCAGAATATATCTCTCCGGATGCACCTATCGAAAGGCTGTGACCTCCTCTGCCCGGATTGGCGTAAAGTCTGACAGCTCTTGCACATGCTGCATTTACTGTCTGCGGCTTTGGAAAAGAGGTCGCAGAATTGTCAAGATATATCATTATTCTCTCCCCCTTTTAGCACGTCCTATTACCTTTATTCCATTTTCCTTCAGGATATTTTCCGCTTCGTCCGTATTCTGCGGTACATAAAGACTGTAGCCGCAGCCCTTGCTCTGACTGTTTTTGGGTGTTCGCTCAACTTCTGACCTTATTCCGTAGCTTTTCAGAAGCTCCTTTCCCTTCATCGCATAGGTGACAGACGAAACCATTATAAGCTTTCCCATATTGATCACCTCTCTGTCCATTATTATTTTATGTCAGATCATGCTTGTACGTGAACCGTGTTTTACATAAATAAAAGTTTAAAAAAACAGTTGAATAAATTTCTTTATATGTTAAAATAGATAGTATAAAAAATATCATAAAGGTATGGGAGGAATAATTTTGTGGGACGCTGTTGTTAATGCATATAACTGGTTCGTGGCTCTTATGCTTACCTTCAAGGCTACGGACGTTCTCGATATAATGGTCGTTTCATTCATCATATATAATCTTATTAAAATCATGCGTGAAACAAGAGCAGAACAGCTTGTAAAAGGTATTCTGGTTCTGCTTGTAGCTTTCTTTCTGTCGGGAATATTCAATCTTAAAATGCTGAATGCCCTGTTCACTTCATTCTTCCAGTTCTCGGTGCTTGCGGTACTTATAGTTTTCCAGCCTGAGTTAAGAAGTGCACTGGAACATATCGGACGAAGTAAAATAGCAAAATACTGGAACAATCTGTCAGGCGGCAGAGATAACGACGAGGATAAAACAAAGCAGGTAAAACTTTGTATAAAATGCGTTGTTGAGGCTGCAAACAGCTTTCAGAAATCAAAGACAGGCGCACTTATAGTCTTTGAACGTCAGACAAAATTAGGTGACATAATTGATACCGGAACAATAATAAATGCCGAACCGTCAGTTCCAATGATAGGAAATATATTCTTCAATAAAGCTCCACTGCATGACGGTGCTATGGTAGTGCGTGACGGCATGCTTTATGCAGCCGGCTGCATACTCCCTCTTACAAAAAATAACAGCAGCGTAAGCATAGACCTCGGCACACGTCACAGAGCTGCTCTCGGAATAAGCGAAAACAGTGATGCTGTTATCGTTGTAGTGTCAGAAGAAACAGGTACTATATCCATCGCCCTCAACGGTGTTATAACCCGTGACTATACCCGTGAAACACTCAGCTCCGCTCTTGAAGAAATGCTTATTCCGCATACTCCCGAAAAAAATGAGCACATCCCTGCAGCATCAGGTCAGAGAAAGGGAAGAAAAAATGAAAAACATAAAAAATAAAATCGGCTTCAAGCTTTTCTATAACGATAAATTCGTCATGATCTTTTCCATACTCGTTGCATTTGCATCATGGCTGTATGTATCTTCAACAACACAGGAATCAGCCGTTTTTACGGTAACGGATATACCTGTAAATCTTCCTGAACTTTCCGATGAACTGAGATACTACAATGCACAGGATCTGAAAGCTGAGGTAAAAATATCAGGAAACGCTCTTGTTGTAACAAGCGTTACCGCCGAGGATATATACATAACTGCCTCAGATACAAGCCACATAACAAAACCGGGAAAATACACTATGGATCTTGTTCCAAAAAAAAGCGGAATTAAAACCGACTATTCCTTTGTATCTTCCGTTACACCCTCAAGTGTTGATGTATACGTTGACGGCTATAAGGAAAGGACTTTTCCCATCATCGGAAAGATAGATGTTCAGGCGAGCAGTGACTCACTTTATATCGCACAGCCTGTACTTGCCCAGCAGTCTTTAAAGCTAACAGGTGCATCATCGGTGATAGACAGTATATCCTATGTTAATGCAGAGTATAAATTCTCACAGCCTATATCCGAAACAACTGTCGTAAAGGCAAAGCTTAAATATTACGACTCGAACGGTGAAGAAATAAAAAGCAGTTATATAAAATCAGATATTACGGAAGTAAGCACAACTGTTTCCGTACTTACTGTAAAAGAACTGAAAATACAGCCCATAATAACTAATATGCCTGATTATCTGACACTTGACGATAATGTGATACAGGTTGAACCTTCAACAATAAAGGTTGCAGTACCGACAAG
The DNA here is from genome assembly GCA_045224775.1 of Acutalibacteraceae bacterium. GTDB lineage: Bacteria > Bacillota > Clostridia > Oscillospirales > Acutalibacteraceae > UBA1213. The sequence goes on from JBGVAQ010000120.1 coordinate 2,538, forward strand.
TGCAAGTATAAACGAGCTTGTAACTGAACCTGTAGATTTCACTCAGGTAGATCTTGAAAACAACAGATTCAATGTCAAGATAAATATCCCGTCAGGCTACAAAAATATTGACGGAACGGAAAATGCCGAAGTCATATTTGATACCTCTAATATGACAACAAAATCAATAGCTGTTTCAAAAATCGAAATGATACACAAAGGACTTAACCAGAACGCTTCGGTAATAACCAAAACCCTCAACATCACTGTAATAGGTCCCAAAAACAAGCTCAGCACACTTACGGCTTCACATATAACCGCTGTGGTCGACCTTTCCGAAAAATCCACACTTACAAGCGGTATCGTTGAAATGCCTGTATCCATAATCTTTAACCAGAATTATTCCGACTGTTGGGTAAAGGGTTCTTATACTGTGAACATAACCTTCTCGACGAAATCCGACTCCTCTGTACCTCAGACTTCAGCGGAAAGTTCATCGTGAATCATATTATTAAGGAGTAAATCATAAAATGACTACTGTATATTTTGTAGTGCCATGCTACAATGAGGAGGAAGTACTTCCCGAAACGGTAAAAAGACTCAGCCATAAGCTTGAAACTCTCATAAAAAATAAAATCGCAGATGAAAAAAGCCGTATGCTGTTTGTTGATGACGGCAGCAAGGACAAAACATGGGAGCTTATTGAAAAATTCAGCATTGAAAATAAATATGTGGGCGGAGTAAAACTTTCAAGAAACAGAGGTCATCAGAATGCACTTCTGAGCGGTCTTATGACGGCAAAAGGAAAATGTGACTGCGTTATCTCACTCGATGCCGACCTTCAGGATGACATTGAGGTAATAGATGAGTTTATTCAGAAGTATAACGAAGGCTGTGAGATAGTATATGGTGTAAGGAGCAGCAGAAAAAAAGATACCTTTTTCAAACGCTCGACTGCTCAGGGTTACTATAAATTCATGAGTATGCTCGGAGTTGACATCGTATATAACCACGCCGACTACAGACTTCTCGGCAGTCAGGCACTCGATGCACTTTCGGAATACAAGGAAGTAAATCTTTTCCTAAGAGGTATTGTTCCGCTTATCGGCTACAGATGCGACTATGTTTATTATGAGAGAAATGAACGCTTTGCAGGTGAGTCAAAATATCCGCTGAAAAAAATGCTTAAATTCGCAATAGACGGTATAACATCTTTCAGCGTCAAGCCTTTGAAGCTTATCTCAAATATGGGCATAATAATATGTATTCTGAGCCTGATAGGATTTATATATGCTCTCGTTTCAGTGCTTATGGGTGTAGCTGCTTCCGGATGGGCTTCCCTTATGTGTTCGATATGGTTTCTCGGCGGTTTGCAGATGTTCTGTATTGGCATAGTAGGAACTTATGTCGGCAAAATATATGCTGAGGTTAAAGGCAGACCTCGCTACAGAATAGAAAAAGAAATAATTAACGGCTATATCGAAGATAATAATACAATAAAGAAATAATGCAATAATAATCAGATCAAGGAGATGATTCTATGAGTTTTGGAGAAAAAATACTTAACTATCAGGAAGATATCATGCACGACCTGAACGAGCTTATAAAAATACGCTCGGTATCATCAGCAGATAAGGCTGCCGCTTCACAGGCACTTGAATTTATACTCAGACGTGCAGAGGAAATGGGCTTTAAGACAAAAAACATTGACGGCATTGCCGGTCATGCGGAATACGGTGAGGGCGAAAAGCTCGCCGCCGTACTTGCACATGTTGATGTCGTAGACGCAGGCGACGGCTGGAGCACAGAACCTTATCAGCTCACCGAAAAGGACGGCAGACTTTACGGACGTGGTGTAGTTGATGACAAAGGTCCTGCAATAATCGCCCTTTACTGCCTGAAAGCACTCAAGGATAACGGCATTGTTCCAAATAAACGCATACGTATTATATTCGGTGCGGCAGAGGAAATCGGCATGAACGATATGGAAAAGTATTTCTCCGTTGAGGAAAAACCCGATATGTCATTCACTCCCGATTCCGAATACGGTATATGCTGCTGTGAAAAGGGTATTCTTCAAATCGAGGTTTCATCACCCACACATGACGGTACAACTCTTACTTCACTCAAAGCAGGAACAGCTGTAAATGCAGTACCTTCAAAGGCTTATGCACTCATAGACTGTACCGAAAACGAAGATCATCAACTCAGACGTTTTGCAGACGCAAGACAGGGCGAATATGATTTCCTCTACACAATGGACGGTCTTGGCATAGCCGCAACAGGAAAAGCCGCTCATGCTTCCGTACCAAACGAAGGTCTTAATGCCGCTACTCATCTTATACGCATACTTGCAGCAAATTTCGGTCAGCTGGTTTTGGGCAGCGTTTGCAGCTTTATAGATGATGCTGTCGGACTTGAAACAGACGGTACTTCTCTCGGCATATCATGCAGTGATAAAGTATCCGGTGCATTGACTGTAAATTTGGGTATGATAGATATATCCGAAAACAATGCAAAAGCATATCTTGATATACGTTATCCCGTAACGGCTGACTGTGACGAGATAATAACAAAAATAAGTGAACGTGCGGCTTATGACGGACTTGTAACAAAGGTCATAAACCATGAACTGCCGCTGAATGTAAGCGAAGAGCTGCCTGTTATAAACATTCTTAAACAGGCATACAAGGAAATCACAGGCGAAGATGCCGAAATATATTCAACAGGCGGCGGCACATATGCAAGAACTCTCGGAAACCGTGGTGTAGCTTTCGGTCCCGTATTCAAGGGAGATCCGGCGAAAATACACGAGGCAGACGAAAGCATAAGCAAGGAAAACTTCCTTAAACATGCACAGATATGTCTTGAAGCAGTATACAGGCTCGCAAACTGAATAAAAAAACACACACGACAGATATTTTTTAAAAGTCTGTCGTGTGTGTTTTTACCCTTATCAATAATAATCTATAAATTTATTATATAAACTATTGATTTTTTGTATAAAATGTTGTAATATTAAAATAACTAAATAACATTATGAGGTGGATTTATGGCTAAAGAATTAAAAATCAGAACAAAAAATCAGAATGTTTTCCTCAGAGTAAGAAAAGGCCACTTTGCAACAATGCACAGCCATACTAATTACTTCATAGACGTGACAACTCAGAAAATGCGTCTTTCGGAGGCGAAAGCGGTTGCAGAAGACCTTGTGAAAAACTACACTATGAATACTATCGTTGACACAATTCTTTGTATTGACGGTATGGAGGTAGTCGGAACATGTATTGCTGAGGAGCTGACAAAGGACGAATATATCAACATGAACGCTCACCAGACAATATATATAATCTCACCCGAATATATAACCGGCGGTCAGCTTATGTTCCGTGATAATCTTGTTCCCATGCTCGCCGGAAAGCACGTTCTTGTACTTGCCGCATCGGTAACAACAGGAAAAAGCGCACTTGCGGCTATTGATGCAATAAAATATTACGGCGGAACAACTGTAGGCGTTGCCGCTATATTCGCAACTGTGGATGAATGTGACGGTCATCCCGTTTCTTCCGTATTCGATCCTAATGACCTTGGAGATTACGAAAGCTATAAACCGCATCTCTGCCCGATATGTCAGAAGGGAATCAAGATTGAGGCTCTTGTTAACAGCTTCGGTTATTCTGCATTATAAAATATTCAAGTAAATAATTACTAACTGACAGACACAATTTTCTTGCAATTTTTCGTGTCTGTTATTTCTTTTTTAGAATTAAAAAAGCCGTACACTATATTATATTATAATTGGTGGTGTATACAAAAAATTTAAAGAAAGAGGGTAAGATTTATGAACAAATTGAGACACCGCATC
>JBGVAQ010000121.1:0-14551 GCA_045224775.1 Acutalibacteraceae bacterium
TGTATAGTAATGTGTAGGTTCACTGTCAAGCTGTTCTGCAAGCGACAAAAGCTTGTCGCCGCATTCAAGCTTTGAAAAATGAAAGCCGCCTATAAGAACATCAGGTCTGAACCAGCTTTCTATATTGTTTATCCCCTTATGAGAACAGCCGCTTATAAGTACACGCTTACCGTTTTCATTTATAAGAAGATACTGCTCGTGTCTGAAATCATCGGGTATCATTTCGCCGTTTTCAAGCATATTCAGCCCGAATGAACCGAGGTCGATAAGCTTTTCCCTGTCGTTGCAGGAATAAAGCGTCAGTGTGTCGGATATTTCCGTAACACCGTCGGTAAATATTATCCTGTCGCTTTTTTCAAGCGAAGTATCAAGACCGATATATTTTTCAGTACCGTTATAATGCGGCTCAAACGCATAACGGCTCATATATATAGGGGCTTTCTTGTTTATCTCCATGAACCTTTCAAGACCGCCGCCGTGGTCGTAATGTCCGTGTGAAAGTACCATTATATCAACAGCCGAAAGGTCGATACCAAGTTTTACGGCATTTTCCGCAAAAAGCTCTGTCTGCCCTGAATCGAAAAGTATTTTCTGCCCGTTGGTTTCTATATAAAGGCTCAGACCGTGTTCGGTACGGAAATCTTTTTCTGTTGTATTTTCCGTTAATGCAGTTACTCTCATTATATCTGCCTCATTTCATAGATCAGTCTGTTTTTCAATTATTTCACTTCCAAGATATTTTTATATAAAAAATTCAAAACTCGTAATGCGACCACATTGATATGATCTTTACAGTCTTTTCAGCTTCATATATCATATAAACAAGCCTGTGCTGTGAATTTATCCGCCTTGAATAACACATACTCAGATCACCGACAAGTTTCTCATAAGGTGGAGGATTGCGGTACGGATCTGTTTTTAACAGTTCTATAAGGTTTTCTACATTCCGGCGAAGTGCAGGATATTGCTTTATCTTTTCCTTATCCTTCTGTGCCGCTTTGGTAATGACCACTCTGTAATTACCATTCAAAGTCGTCACACTCCTCTATGGGAACAGCCGCACCATCAATGAGTTTTTCTTTCATGCCGGGAATGGAGGTAAGATATAATGTTTCCATAAGGCTGTTATATTCACTTTCACTTATCAGTATGGCATTTCCGTTTTTTGTGTTGATATTGACCGGCTCATTGAATTTTATTGTCTGTTCGAGAAGCTCGAAAAGCTGTTTTCTGAAATTTGTAGCATTAGTGTTTATCATCTGTTATCACTCCCGATATATTATCATGTACATTATAACGTACATAATAATGCTTGTCAACAACTGATTTTCTCAGGAACCAAGCTCTATAATATTTCTTATCTCTGCCTCAGCCGCCCTTACTTCATCCAAAAACGCCCTTGAAGATACTCTCAATGCACCGTTTCCTAAAATTATAAGCTGTTCCATACCGTCAGACGTTACAACTCTTACCCTGTGTTTTTTTGCAAGCTTGTTGGTTGTCTTTTCGATATACATATCTGCTGTTTCGGCTTCTTTGGTATATACGATGTTTATATTATTGAGTTTCTCTACTTCTCCTCTGCCGCCTGTGACCTTATATGCATCAAAAACAAGTATCAGCTCACATTTTTTATAGCCCTGATAATTACAGAGTATGTTTATAAGCGTATTTCTTGCGGCATCTATATTCGTTTCGGAAATCTTTTTCAGCTCGTCCCACGAGAATATTACATTATATCCGTCAACAAGAAGATATTCCTTGTCATCATCATATTTTACTGCATTGCTTTTCTGTTTTTCATTATTAACGGGTGAGGTATATACTCTGCTCTCGCTTATTTTCTTACGTTTTACAGGGCCGTAGGTCTGCTCAAAGATATGCATAAGCTCCTTGTCAAGAGCAAATATATCCCTGCTTGTGCGGCATTCCGAAAATATATTGCGTCTTTGGGGAAGTTCTTCATTTTTCGGTTTTTCAGATGCAAACGGAAGGTGCATATATTTCGGGACATCATTCCACTTTACATTGAATCCTGCTCCGTGAGAACAGAATACCGAATCGCCCGGATTGTCAATATCTCTTTCGGGATCGTAATCAACAGCGGAAAGCACTTCCTCTGTATTGTGGCATTCCTCATAGCCGCTGAAAGTGCAGATAAGTCTGCCCATACCGTGAGTGTACTGTGTTACCTCTTTACCGTAATTGTTTATCTCTGAAACAGGTGCTTTGCCGTTTATAACGGACATTTCACCAATAGTTTCAGGCTGTTCAAAGCTTCCCGACATCTTCTGTATATCCGATATAGCTCTGCCGATACATTCAGACGGTACTTCAAGCGTAAAGGAATATACAGGTTCAAGAAGTATGCTGTTTGCACAGCGAAGTCCCTGTCTTACGGCTCTGAGTGCCGCCTGTCTGAAATCGCCGCCCTCTGTATGCTTAGGATGAGCCTTTCCCGAAAGAAGTATTATTTCCGTATCCGTCAGCGGAAAACCGCCAAGCACACCGATATGTGTTTTTTCGTAAAGATTTGAAAGTATCAGTCTTTGCCAGTTCCTGTCAAGACAGTCCTCCCTGCATTCACTTCTGAAAACTATACCGCTGTTCCGCTTGCCCGATTTAAGAAGAAGATGCACTTCCGCATAATGCTTCAGCGGTTCAAAATGTCCCACACCCTCGACTTCATCTGTTATAGTTTCCTTATAGATTATACTTCCCGTTCCGAAACCGACTTCAAATCCGAAACGCTGTGATATTACGGCTTTCAGCACTTCAAGCTGTACCTCGCCCATAAGTCTTAGCTGTATCTTTGCATATCTCTCGTTCCATATAATATTCAGCTGAGGATCTTCATTTTCAAGTATTTTAAGCTTTTCAAGTGCGGTGTGTGAATTTATTTCGGGCGGCAGATCAAGAGAATATGTAAGCACCGGTGTAAGTACGGGCAGAAACGAATTTTTCTCTGCACCAAGTCCGTCACCCTGAACCGCAAAGCTTATACCCGTAACTGCACAAACAGTTCCAGCATCCGCATATTCTTCGGCTGTGAATTTATCGCCGGAATACACCCTTATCTGACTGACTTTCTCATTATTTATATTCTTATCGCTTTTCAGTACATCTCTTACTCTGAGAATACCGCCTGTAACTTTAAGATAAGTGAGCCTTCTGCCCTGTTTATCCTCGGATATTTTAAATACCTTGCCTGCAAAAACATCATCATAAAACGGCATTTCCGTATATTCATCTATGACGCTCAGGAATTCATCAACGCCCTGTAATTTCAGTGCCGAGCCGAACATACAAGGAAATATTCTCCGCTGTTTTACGGCTGTTATTATATTATTTTTGTCTATTGTATCGCTGTTGTAGTACTCGTCCAAAAGCTTGTCATCACATTCCGCAAGCCGTTCATAAAAACCGCTGTCATTCCTGTCTGTGAAATCCGCACAGCGTTCGCCAAGTCTTTCTTTAAGCTGATACATTATGTTTTCAGTGTCAACTGTCGGGAGGTCTGTTTTATTTACGAAAATAAAACACGGTACGTTATATTTATTTAAAAGTTTCCACAATGTAAGTGTATGACTCTGTACACCGTCCGTTCCGCTTATGACAAGTATTGCATAGTCAAGCACCTGTAATGTACGCTCCGTTTCGGCTGAAAAGTCAACATGTCCGGGAGTGTCCAGAAGTGTGAATATATTGTCACCGTAATTCAGCACAGCCTGTTTTGAAAATATCGTTATTCCCCTTTCACGTTCAAGCGAAAACGTATCAAGAAACGAATTTTTATAATCTACCCTGCCAAGCTTTTTTATATTTCCCGAACAATAGAGCATAGCCTCGGAGAGAGTTGTTTTTCCCGAATCGACATGCGCCAGTATTCCTATAACTATTTTTTTCATCTTGTCACACTTCCGCTCATAGAAAAATAAAGCCGCTTATTTTTCCATATAAGCGGCTTATCTGAAATTATTATATTATAGTATCACGAATATGTCAACCGAATCAAAGGAAGTGTGCTCTGAGTTCTTCGCCGGACTGCTCGCAAAGATATGCAGGAGGTACATCAAGAACTGTCTTACAGCCTGTCATACCCTCGTCATACATACGCTTTACAGCCCTTGCATATGCGATTATAACGCTTGTTGTAAATTCGGGATTGGAGTCAAGCTTTATGCTGTACTCGATGATGTGGTTGTTCTCCTTGTTAACGCCTGTTCTGCCTGAACGGAAAACAAAACCGCCGTGTGCCATTCCGCTGTGGTTCTTGTTGAACTCGTCCTCATCTATGAAGTGAACGATAGTATTATAGTCTGCAAAGTAGTTGGGCATCTCTTTTATTTCCTTCTCAACTCTTGCGGCATCTGCACCGTCCTCAAGAACTACAAAGCATTCTCTGAGGTGCTTGTCTCTTGTTGTAAGCTCGGGATTTTTGCCGCTTCTTACAGCCTCAAGTGCTTCCTCTACCGGTACAGTGTACTGCTTTGCGTTCTTAACGCCCTTTATTCTGCGTACTGCATCGGAATGTCCCTGACTTACGCCCTTACCCCAGAATGTATAATCCTTGCCGTCGGGAAGTATAGCGTTTGCATATACTCTGTTGAGTGAGAACATACCCGGATCCCAGCCTACTGATATCATACCGATATGACCGCTTTCCTTTGCGGCTTTATCAACATTTGCAAAATGCTCGGGTATTCTTGCATGTGTATCAAAGCTGTCAATAACATTGAAAAGTTTTGCATATTCAGGTGTCTGAACAGGAAGATCTGTTGCACTGCCTCCGCAAAGAACGAGTACATCTATCTTATCCGTCCATTTCTCTATCTCGCTTACGTTTACAACAGGTACATCGGGTGTGAGTATCTTAACGCTGTCGGGAGCTCTTCTTGTAAATACTGCAACAAGCTCCATGTCATCGGCAGCGGCAACAGCTATCTCTGTTCCCTTGCCTATATTTCCGTAGCCTAATATTCCTATCCTTGTTTTCATTACTGATCTTCCTTTCAAAAAAAGTACACTAATAGTATAAAATCAAATTCCCGATAAGTCAATATTTTTTATCTTAAAAATGAATGAAATTTTTAAAAAAATGCAGGAACGGCTATTGTTTATTGCAAAAATATGCTATAATGGTTAAAAATCATCTGAAAAATAAAGGAGAAGCACCATGAAAATTGCATTATGTATCGACGATGACAACGGAATGATGTTCAACAAACGCAGACAGAGCCGTGACAGTGAGCTGATAAAAGACCTCATCTCACTTGCCGGTGAAAGAAAAATACTTATCCTGCCGTTCTCGGAAATACTTTTTTCGGGATACGAAGATAAGATAACCGTAAGCGATGATATCATCTCATCAGCAGAGGACGATGATATATGCTTTGTAGAAAATACTGATCCGTCCGTATTTGAGGATAAGATAAGCGAAATCATACTCTACCGCTGGAACAGAAGATATCCCTCTGATTTGAAATTCACGCTTGATCTTTCGGGATATACGCTTAAAAATCAGACGGAATTTGCTGGCAGTTCACATGAAAAGATAACAAGGGAGGAATATGTAAAATGAAGAAATTCAAAAGGTTAGTATCAGTCATACTACTTGTTACGTTCTGCATTTTTGCGGCATCATGTGAGGAAACAACGAAAACCAATACAAGCAAGCCTGCACAGCATTCAGTCATAGCCGGTTCATATACAATAGATACAGTACCGGCATTTACCGACAAGGCATATGTCGAGATAAACAACAATGTACCGTATTTCACACAGAACGAATACACGACCAAAGCATTCGAGAATTACAGCGACCTTGACAAATTAGGACGCTGCGGCATTGCATATGCCTGTGTATGTCCCGAAACTATGCCGACAGAAAAAAGAGAAGGTATCGGTCAGGTAAAGCCTACAGGCTGGCACACCGAAAAATATGACATAGTTGACGGAAAGTATCTTTACAACAGATGTCATCTGATAGGATTTCAGCTGACAGGCGAAAACGCAAACAAAAAAAATCTTATAACAGGAACACGCTACCTCAATGTTGACGGAATGCTGCCGTTTGAAAACATGGTTGCCGACTATGTAAAAGAAACAAAAAATCATGTTCTCTACAGAGTTACCCCTGTTTTCGACAATGATAATCTTGTTGCAAGGGGTGTTGAGATGGAGGCATTTTCCGTAGAAGATAACGGCGACGGAATAAGCTTCAATATATACGCATATAACGAACAGCCGGGAATAATCATAGATTATGCAACAGGCGAGAACCGCCTTAAAGATGATACACAGACATCTGCCCAAAAGGTTTCGTATATTCTCAACACTAAAAGCAAAAAGTATCATCTCCCGACATGCAGTCTTGCAAAAAGCATGAGCGGTGACAACAAAAAAGAGTTCACAGGCACAGAAGCGGAGCTTAAAGAATCGGGATATTCTCCATGCGGAAAATGCATCAGTGATAATTAATAATTAAAAAGGCAGATACGATAAACCTTTCGGATATCGTATCTGCCTTTTATTATTGAATAAATGAAAACATCAGATCTTTATTGCAACTGCATCAAGACTCTTTGGAAGCTCGCTCTCATCTGCTGAAACAAGGAATGTAAACTTTGTTTCTGTCTTTGCAGCGAGAACATTTATCTTCTCAATAAATGCTGAGAATGCAGCATAATCCTGACCGCCGATCTTAAAGGTAGAGTCAACAAGCACATCAGTAACGTCATAGTTGCCTGCGCAAAGTCCGCTGAGGAAACCAAAGAATGCTTCATAACCTGTTATTGAATACTGTTCTGTATCAATAAGTCTTGCCTTGTGTGTTACATCATAAGTGAGCTTTGAGCCTTTTTCTATTACTACTACGTTTCCGTTTGAAGCTTCAACTGCCTCGTTTGCAAGATTGATAAGCTTCTTTGTTTTGCCTGTACCCTTTTTACCTATAATAAGTGTTACCATTATTTTATAGCCTCCTTGTTAATTACACCGTAAACGGTCGATACGTTGCTATATACAATTTTACAATATATAAAGCTGACTGTCAATGTGTTTTGTCTTTTTTGTCGGAATTATTTAAGTCTTGCCTCAAGAGCTTCCTTCTGGTCCTCATAGCCGGGCTTGCCGAGAAGTGCAAACATGTTCTTCTTGTAGCTCTCAACACCGGGCTGGTTGAACGGATTAAGACACATTGTATAACCGCTTATAGCACATGCTTTCTCGAAGAAGTAAATAAGATAGCCAAGCTCAGCCTCGTTTACTTCAGGGATATTCAGCACAACATTCGGAACTTTACCGTCTGTATGTGCAAGAACTGTACCCTCGAAAGCCTTCTTGTTTACAAAATCAACTGTCTTGCCTGCAAGGAAATTAAGACCGTCAACATTTTCGGGATCTGTGCCGATAGTAAGCTCATACTTTGGCTTTTCTATCTGTACAACAGTTTCAAACATTATTCTTGCGCCTTCCTGTATGAACTGTCCCATAGAATGAAGGTCTGTTGAGAATACGACAGATGCAGGGAAAAGTCCCTTGTTATCCTTACCTTCACTCTCGCCGTAGAGCTGTTTCCACCATTCATTCATCATTGTGAATGCTGGCTCATAGCTTACAAGAAGCTCTACAGACTTACCCTTGCGGTAGAGTATGTTTCTTATAGCTGCATATTTATAGCAGTCATTCTGTGAAAGGTCAGTACTCATAAGATTCTCACGGGCTGTTGCTGCGCCCTCCATAAGCTTGTCTATATCAGCGCCTGCAACTGCGATAGGAAGAAGACCTACTGCTGTAAGAACAGAGAAACGTCCGCCTACATCATCCGGTACAACGAAAGTCTGATAGCCTTCTTTATCTGCAAGCTTTTTAAGTGTGCCTTTTGCCTTATCTGTTGTGCAGTAAATTCTTTCCTTTGCGCCTTCCTTGCCGTATTTCTTTTCAAGAAGCTCTCTGAATACTCTGAAAGCGATAGCAGGCTCGGTTGTAGTACCCGACTTTGATATCATGTTTATGGAAACATTTCTGCCTTCACATATCTGAATAAGCTCTGCAAGAGCAGTTGAGCTTATGGAATTACCCGTAAAGTATATGTCGGGAGTATCCTTTTTCATAGCGTTATAGTTAGGTGATTTAAGGAATTCAATAGCAGCTCTTGCACCGAGATATGAACCGCCTATACCGATAACAACAAAAACATCTGTATCGGATTTTATTTTTTCGGCAGCCTTCTTTATTCTTGCGAACTCATCCTTATCATAGTTGACGGGAAGATCTACCCAGCCGAGAAAATCATTTCCAAGACCGGTTTTGTCATGGAGAAGACGGTGCGATGCTTCTATCTGGGGAGCTATTGAAAAATATTCCTCCTCAGATATAAATTCTTTTAAGTGCTTGTCGCTGAGAGTAACTGACATAAAAGTACCTCCTTGATAATATATACAAATTTATCATCTAACATATTTATGAATACAGTTCGTCATAAAAAATCGAACTACATATACATAATACAATATTTTTGTAAATATTGCAATATCTTGTAAAAGATTTAAAGTAAAAAAATCTTTTCAAGGCTCCCTCCTTGAGGGAGCTGTCAACGAAGTTGACTGAGGGAGTTATAACCTGCGGTCAGGATAAAATCAGCGAAGCGGAAAGAGAAAGATAAACACACTTAGTTTGTCATTCCGAACGTAGTGAGGAATCTTTTAAGATCCTTCGCTTACGCTCAGGATGACAGGTTAATTGTAGAATTTTTCAACTGAAAGTACGCTTGACGTGAAACTGCGTGGAGAACTCCCTCAATGATGGAGGCATATGTCAGTTCTTTTCAAGTCTTTTGAGTTTTTCCATTTCGGAACGGTCTATTTTTATCTGTCCGTCCTTGATGAGAGTTACATCATTTACCTTATAAGTATGTGCGGCGGCATCGGGTGCTTTGTGGAGTGATACCGTGAGCATTCCTGTTATTAGGTTTACATCTATGACTGTTCCCTTGCCGTCAGGCGTGTTTACTATCGCACCCGTCTTGGGAGTTGTTTTCAGAAGGTCGGTGTAAGCATCCTGTTCGTATTTCAGACAGCACATAAGTCTGCCGCATGTACCCGATATTTTTACAGGATTTAGTGACATACCCTGTTCCTTTGCCATTTTTATTGAAACAGGCTGGAAGTCACCTAAAAATGTCTTACAGCAGAATGGTCTGCCGCATATTCCCAGACCGCCGAGCATCTTCGCTTCATCACGCACACCTATCTGTCTTAGTTCTATCCTTGTGCGGAAAACGTATGCAAGATCTTTTACAAGCTCACGGAAGTCAACACGTCCGTCAGCCGTAAAATAAAACAATATCTTGTTATTGTCAAATGTGTACTCTACATTTATAAGCTTCATTTTAAGTTTGTGTTCGGATATCTTCTGACAGCATATCTCAAAAGCTTTTTTCTCTTTTTCCTTATTTTCGGTCACACGCTGTATATCCTCATCAGTAGCCACACGAATTAATTTTTTCAGCGGATAGCTTATTTCATCATCATTTATCTGCCTGTTATCCATAGCAACTTCGCCGCACTCTATTCCACGGCTTGTTTCTACAATGACATATTCTCCGTTTTTAAGCTCATGTCCGTCAGGATCAAAATAATATATCTTTCCAACATCTCTGAATCTTACACCAATTATTATAGCCATATTTTCCTCCGTTTTAATTATTCCTCAGTTCAGCACAAAGCCATGTGCTGTAAAAATTAAGATTTACGTTTGTATTCAATATATCCCTTGCTTTTACTATCTTTTCCTGAAGTCTGAAAAGACGTTTTTTTGTAAGCTTTAAGGCAATATCCTTTGCAAGTGCTGAAGTATTTTCTATGCCTGCCGATGCTTTTACACATTCGGATATAAGCTCACACAGTATATCAAGACTGCTTACAGCCAAAGCCCTGTTTTGTGAGAGCTTGTTCGTGGCAATAAGCAGGCTGTATTCCGTTGAAAGCGGTATTGCTTTCAGTATTTCTTCGGCAATATGCCTTGCTTCCTCGCTGCCGCCCTCAAGAAGTTCAATGGCATTTCCGATATTTCCTATACTGTTTTTCGCTGCATTCTGTATTTCGGTGATGTCCTTGTCGGGAAAGCGTTTTCTGAGAAACTCCGCAGCGTCCCCGACTGTCGGCGGATATAAGGAAAGTATCCTTGACCTTGATCTTACAGTCTGCAAAAGAGAGGCAGCCGAAACAGCCGTTAGTATGAAAACGACATTTTCGGGCGGTTCTTCAAGTATTTTGAGAAAAGCGTTCTGTGCAGGCATGAGCATTTTTTCGCAGTTAAGGAGTATATACACCTTTTTTGCGGCTTCATTCGGCTTTATATATGCATCCGAGCGTATATTTCTTATGGCTTCAATATTAAGCTCACCAGAATTATTTCCGTCAGCAATGAAAATATCGGGATGTATGTTTTTTTCCGCCTTTATACAGTCGCCGCACATACCGCACGGACGGTTATTATCCGATGAACATACACAAAAACGTGCTATTATCTCCGCAAGAGTTTTTTTGCCCGTACCCTTTGCGCCTTCGATTATCATGGCATGGGGTAGGGTATCTCTTTTCATAAGCTCCGAAAGCTCACTTTTTACTTCTTCATTGGCAGCAAATTCCGACAGCAGCATAAACAAATATCTCTTTCTGAAAATTACTTTAATCATTATTATAAACTATTATCGGTGATATTACAACAAAAAATTTTTTAAAAATTGCTTTTGGTATATCTTTTATCCGTAAGATTTGATATAATTAACTTATTGTACAGGGATTTATTATTTATTTCGCTGTATCTGACCTCTGATGACAGCAGTATAAGTGCGATAAGATTTGGTATCGCCATAAGACCGTTCAGAGTGTCGGATATTTCCCATACGAGCGATATACTTGTTATACAGCCGAGATAAACGGCGCAGGAGTATATTATTCTGTACAGCTTTATATATTTTCCCTTTGTAAGATATTCAAAGCTTTTTTCGCCGTAGTACGACCATGATACAAGTGTCGCAAAGGCAAAAAGCACTATTGAAAGTGAAAGGAATATGTTTCCTGCATTTCCTAAGACTGTACTGAATGAGAGTGCGCCGAGTTCGATACCGTCAAGCCCTGATTTGTCCGAGCCTGTTGTGAGTATGCAAAGTGCCATGAGTGTACAAAGCACGATAGTGTCTATGAATACCTGAAATATTCCCCACATTCCCTGCTCATAAGGGTTATCGGTTTCAGCGGCGGAATGTACTATCGGTGAGCTTCCAAGACCTGCTTCGTTTGAGAATACGCCCCTTGAAATGCCGTATTTAAGGGCTTTTGATATTCCGTAGCCTGTAATGCCTCCTGCGGCGGCTTTTATTTCAAAGGCTTCACTTACTATCCGTGCAAGTACAGGCGGTATATCTGCAAAATTTACTGCAAGTACAGCTATTACAGCAAGTGTGTATATGACTGCCATTATCGGAACAAGCTTTTCGGTGAGTGATGAGATTCTTTCGATACCGCCGAATATTATAAGTGCCGTTATTATTGATAACACTATGCCGCAGATTTCGTTATTTATGCCGAAACCGTTTTTCAGTGCGCCGGCAACGGAATTTGACTGTGTGATGTTTCCCATGCCGAAGGCGGCAAGCGTACAGAAAAAAGCGAATATCACAGCAAGCGGTTTACAGCCGAGACCTTTTTCTATGTAATACATAGGGCCTCCGACATATTTTCCGTTACGCTTTACACGGTATTTTACGCCAAGAACATTTTCGGCAAAAACTGTAGCCATACCGAAAAATGCGGCTATCCACATCCAGAATACAGCTCCCGCACCGCCGAGTGCAATAGCATTTGCAACGCCGACAATATTTCCCGTACCGATAGAGCCTGCAAGAGCCGTAGCCATAGCACGGAACGGAGATATTCCCGATTTTTTGTCTTTATTGTTTTTGCTGTCCATAAATGAGAGTGCAGTTTTTTTCCACCATGTTTTAAAACCTGTGAGCTGAAAAAATCTCAGCTTTACGGAAAAGAATATGCCTGTACCGACTAAAAACAGGAGCATGAAAGGCCCCCATACTATATTGTTTATGCAGGCATTTATATTTTCTGCTGTTTCCATAGGCGAACTCCCGATTGTAAGTTTTTATATAAAGAAAAATAAAGAGGTGCTGACAATGAAATTCAGAATAGGTCACGGTTATGATGTACATCAGTTAGTCGAGGGCAGAAAGCTCATAATAGGCGGTGTTGATATACCTTATGAAAAAGGTCTGCTCGGACATTCAGATGCAGATGTCCTTGTACATGCTGTAATAGACTCACTTTTTGGTGCGGCGGCTCTCGGAGATATCGGAACTAATTTCCCCGATACTTCACCCGACTATAAAGACGCTGACAGTATAGAACTTCTGAAAGCTTGCTGTAATATATTGTATGAAAAGGGTTACAGCGTATCAAATGTGGATGCAACAGTCATAGCACAAAAGCCCAAGCTAAAGCCATATATCGAAGATATGAGGAAAAATATAGCTGCCGCTATGGGTGTTGATACGGATTGTGTGAGCGTCAAGGCAACTACTGAGGAAAAACTTGGGTTTACCGGAAGAATGGAAGGTATCTCTGCTCATTGTGTCGCTCTGATAAATTGTGATTGATGTAAAGTCAAAAGACTTTACTTGTGCTATATTGTATTTTATTGCTTAGGTTATATTTATCATCAACAATTTATTATAAATTCTTATATATTTCACATAATAATATTTTTATGGAAAATACAGACAAAAATATTGCCCAAAAATATTTTTTGGTATATTTTGTGACACCTGTTACTTGTTAAATTCTACAAAGTTGTACATATGATAGGTTTTTAGGTTGAAATAAATAGAACAATATGTTATAATTCTATTAATTAGTATGAGTTGGTATGCCTATATAATGGCTTTTAATATACTGGCTGTCTCCGGATTGCTTTGGAACGTAATTCTTTACGAAGAAAGGAGAGCTTAAAATATGAATGCGGAAACCAATATAAATAATATGAGTAAAGACAAGAATAAAAAGAAAAAACGCTCTCCCGGTCTTGTGGCGGGAATGATACTCGTTGTACTTATTATAATACTTCTTATAACTTTGGCTATGTTCATGTCTTATGATGAAGTAACCAACGTTTTTCTTGCCGGTAAGCTTGATATTGTTCTTACTGAGGAAAAATGGGATAAGCTTCCTCCCGATGAAAAAGAAAATATCGTTCCGAATGCCGAGCTTGACAAGGATCCTAAAATCATCAACAAAGAAGTTGATGCGGATGTATTTTTGGAGGTGACTGTTCCTTATGTTACACTAAAAATTGATGATAATAATACAGAAAAAGGTAAACTTCTTACATACAGCGGCAACAACGAAAGGAGTCCGCATGGATCTAAATATGTTGATGTTCCTTTATATAAGTTTATGGTAAATAAAGAAACTGAGGACAATCCCGTATATGATCATAATACAGATTACAGTTCTCCGGCTCAGAATGTTCATGCTTCTGATGCAAATACGTCCGGCTGGCAGCTTATGACTACAGATTCTGGTTATACATACACAGAAAAAGATGAGAATAAGAAAGTATATATATACAGATATGCTTATGTTGAAAAAGATGGCGAAATGAAACCTATGATTCACGGAACTGAAACACCTGTACTGTTCGATAAGATAAAACTTATCAATTTCAGAGAAAATGACAGTGAATTTACATTTGAGAGAAACAGAGATTACAGTATTAAAGTACAGGCATACGGTATCCAGTCATATTTCCTTGCTGAAAATAATACCACAAAAACCGATCCTTATGATGTATGGAATGTATTGAAAAATACCTTGAATTGAAAGTGAGATGATTCGGCTTGAAAAAAAAATCAAAAATAATACTTGTGGGCTCGCTGGCACTTAGCCTTATAATATCTCTTTTCGCTTTCAGTGCAACTATATCCTATCTTGCAGATTATGAGAGAAAGGATAATATCATCACCATAGGTGATGTAAAGATAGAAATAGACGAGGGTAAATATGAGGACAGTTCGACTGTTGCGGCAGGCTCAACTCTGCCTAAAGCTCCGAGTATAAAAAATAAAGGTATAAATGAT
This sequence comes from Acutalibacteraceae bacterium, assembly GCA_045224775.1. Taxonomy (GTDB): domain Bacteria; phylum Bacillota; class Clostridia; order Oscillospirales; family Acutalibacteraceae; genus UBA1213. The sequence continues at coordinate 14,153 of JBGVAQ010000121.1, forward strand.
ACATATGTGTTTTTTAAGGTCGCTATACCTAAGGAAAAAGTAACGCTTCTTTATGAACAGAGTGAAACAGATCATGCAGAGGGTACAAAGTATGATAATATGCCCGTTACCCCCAACGGCTCGGAACTGTTCAAAACTATTGCCAATGGTGTGACCGATGGTGCTACTGCAACACAGGTCAGCAATACTAAAGCTGACAATACCGGTAATGCTTTGTCTGCACCGGATGTTATTGTAGGATATAACAAGGGTGATAGTTCAAATGCAGGCTGGGTATATCTCGGTTCAGATCAGAATCAGGATATAGACAGTAAAAAATATGATGTCTATTATTTCGGGTACAATAAAAAAATAGTTCCTGTTCCGGAAGATGCAGCAGACGATGCCGTGCCGCCTCAG
>JBGVAQ010000122.1:0-2519 GCA_045224775.1 Acutalibacteraceae bacterium
ATTGGCGAACCGCATTTTGCTCAGCGGCTTTATATGTTCACAGGGAAGGCATACAGGATAACATTCCTGACAGATGAAAAGCATCTGAACGATGTCTTTGACTGGTTCGGCAGTGATGTAGAACTGAAAAAGACTGATGATAATATGATAAAGGTCACAGTCCGGGCAGACAAAAATGCCATGCTTTGCTGGGCAATGCAGTACAGCAGGTTCGTCAGGGTCATTGACCCGCCCGATCTTGTGGAAACAATAAAAAAGACGCTTGAGGAAGCGTTGGAAAAGTATAATTGAGTGAACGAAAGGAACCAATACTATGTTTTGTGTATATTGTGGATCAAAGATAAATAATGAATTTGTCTTTTGCTGGAAATGCGGAAAAAAAATACCGGAAATATTATCCGATGATGAAATATCTGTATTACCTGAACAAGAAGGCGCAACATTCTCTGAAAAGCTTCCGGAAGATGCTGTTAAAGAGTCTGGCTTCGAAAACGATGAAGAAGAAGCTGTCTTTGAGGATGATGAGGAAGAAACTGTCGTTAGGGATGATGAGAATATAACAAAAGAAAAAATTAATACATCAAATGGTACTAATAACATAAGTTCAAATATGTCTTTTTTCTATGAAAAGACTCCCGAAGGAAATGTAATTACTTCTTTCTATGGTGATTCAGAAGAAGTTAATCTTCCTGAAAGCATCCGCGGAGAAAAGATGATTGGCTTCAGCACTTCTCTCTTTTATAAACAGCTTTACGACAATGAAATAAACGCTGAAGAAAACAAAAGGCGCAAGCTTTTCATTCCGAAAGGTATTACACTGATAACGGATATTGGAAACGATCGGAGTTATCTGATGGGAAATGACGAACTCAACTTTGCTGAATTTGCAGTAGAAGAGGATCATCCTGCTTTTTCTGTTGAAAATGGTGTATTGTATAATAAGGACAAAACAAAGCTTCTGAGAATTCCTAACAAAATCAGCAGAACTATCAATCTTCCGGATTCGCTGCTTGAAATATCTGAGGAAGACCTAAGACGGGCAGCCGAGCTTACAGTAGGAAAGAAAAACGAAGGTTTTTACGGTAAGGATGGTCTGATACTGAATAAAGATAAAACAAAGCTTATTTTCTGTTCGCGCTCAAAAGCAGGCTCGGTACGTGTTCCGGTCAGCGTCACTGAGATCGGTAAGTATGCTTTTTATAATTGCAGAAATATCACAGAAATAACCATGTCCAAAAACGTTACAAAAATCGGTGCATATGCTATGGAGGGATGCACCCATTTGACAGAGATGAAGCTTCCGTCAGGTCTTCTGTCATTAGGCGAGGCAGCTTTTTGTGGATGTGAGAACCTCGTTAAAATCAGTATGCCAAAATCCTTAATGGAAATAGGGGCAAGCGCATTCAGGCAGTGCAGAAGACTTGACGGCATCCGTCTGCCCAACAGCGTTTCAAAGATCGGAGGTTTAGCCTTTGCGAACTGTGAGGAATTAACAGAAATAAAGCTTCCTTTACTCATAACTGAAATTTGTTGTGAGACATTTTATAATTGCAAAAAGTTGAAGAGCGTAGTTATGCCCTCAGGAGTATTAAACATCGGATATTACGCTTTTTCCGGATGCGAAAGCCTTGAAAATGTAATTATCCCTGAAACCGTTACTGAAATCGGAGATGGAGTTTTTTCCAAATGCGCAAGCATAACGGGCATTGATATCCCCGAAAGTGTAACTAAAATTGGGCACAGTGCTTTTGAGGGGTGTACTTCTCTTGAAAGTATAGTTATTCCTGAAGGTATTGAAGAACTGAACAGTAGTGTTTTCAGTGGTTGCGAAAAGCTTAAAGACATAACTCTTCCCAAATCAATAACAAACATTGGCGAATATGCTTTTAGCGGCTGCACCTCTCTTCAAACAATAGACATTCCATTAAAAACAAACGAGTTAGGTGAATGTGCCTTTATGGGATGTGAAAAATTGTGGAATATAAAACTGCCATATGGAATTAAATACATTCCAAATGAATTATTCTCAGGCTGTAAAAATCTCAACAGAATTACAATACCTGATACCGTAGTGTCGATAGACTGCGCTGCCTTCCGGAATTGCGAGAAACTTCCAGAAGTATGGCTTCCAGAAAGTGTAGAATATGTCCGTTCCGATGCATTCATTAATTGTGCCAATCTTCATTCTTTGCACTTTGCCGCTGATACAATTATTACCGAAGGTAATGATTGTTGTATTATAGACTTATACGTTGAAACTGATGATGACGATTTTGAAATAATACTTGATAAATCTGCAAGTATCGCAATCGATATGTTTTCAAAATTCACAGAGTTAAGAGAAGTAACCTTGTCGGATGAAATGATAGAGAATTTATCATATAATCATTTACGAAAGCTGATGCCAGGCACTGTCAATGCCGCACCGAATTCAAAAAAATATTCAGGCAATAAAGTGATCTATTCTATAGATCAGACCACAAATCGTAAAAAGGGCCTGATATATATTTCAAGAAATC
>JBGVAQ010000123.1:0-7488 GCA_045224775.1 Acutalibacteraceae bacterium
CAGCGCCGTCACTGCTTGGTATAGACATGTCGGAAGTGCCGAAAAATCAGCGTGACAAGGTACAGGGCGACTTATTTGATATACCCGACAAAGTACAGCTTGCTATGGACACTCCCGAAAGCTGGATAAGGAACACAGAGATCATTGACCTATGGGCGCAGGAACAGGAATACAACCTGCATGATATAAACTTTTTCAAGATGCCTGACGGTTCGCTTACTCTTTCACTTCCCGAAAGGAAATTCAGAATACCGTGTCCCGACCCTTTGGGAAATGTTAACGGAGAGCCGATGCAGACCACGCTTGACAGATTTTATTATCACCTGCTGAAAAACCATTCCGAAAGCCGTATGCTCTGGAACAGGACATCGGCGGAAAGATGGGGTTCACAGCCTGCAACGGACAAGCAGAAGAACATCATATCAAAGCACTTTTCGGACTTTGACTGCACCGACCTTACAAAAATGCAGGCAAGTCAGATCCTTAACCGTATTTTTTCACAGAAAGGAGCATGATAATGACAGAAGCACAGCATCAGTCAGCGTTAATAAAATGGTCACAGCTGCCGCAGATCAGGGAAAGATATCCCGAACTCAAATTATTGCACCATATCCCGAACGGCGGCAGGCGTGACCCGATAGAAGCAAAGCACCTTAAAGCACAGGGAGTTAAGCCGGGAGTTCCCGATTTGTGCTTACCTGTTGCAAGAGGAAATTTTCACGGACTTTATATCGAAATGAAAACCGAAACGGGCAGACCGTCAGACAATCAGAAATGGTGGATAAAGGAACTTAACGACCAGAAATATAAAGCTGTGATATGTCACGGATGGGAGGAAGCAAAGAAATGTCTGACAGATTATCTGAGTTAGAAATAAAAGCCAAACACAATGAGGATATGCCTACAGGATTAACGCAGTCGGAACAGCTTTTTTATCTGTCTATGGTACAGCTTTACAGGCTCTTTACCAGCCATGTATATGACAGGACGCAGGCAAAAAGCATAAAGCAGGACATAATATCAGCTTACCGCAAAAACGCTTTTGACGAAAATCTGATAAAACATCATGCAGATATACGCAACCGTTACAGCTATGTTATGACGGAAGCCGAAAAGAACGGCTGCCCGATATGCAAAAGGCTTGTAAGGATATTTGACGGGAGGGAAAAATGAATTGACAGCAAAAGCATATCTCAGGAGCATAAAATATCTTGATGCGGCGATAAATGCAAAGCAGAGAGAACTTGACGGGCTCAGGCATGATGCGGAGAACGTCAGGGGAGTTACATACGATAAAGACAAGGTGCAGTCTTCGGCTCAGTCAGACTGCACAAAAATAATTGACAGGATAATAGATCTGTCAAATGAAATAAACTCGGAGATAGACAAGCTCGTTGCTCTGAAAGCAGAGGCACGTGAGCGGATAAGCCGTGTGTACAGCGATAATTTTATCTCCCTGCTGACAGACCTTTACATAAACGGCGTTACGCTTGAACAGGAAGCGGAGAAAATGGACAGTTCATATTCAACTATATGTCGTTGGCATGGTCAGGCATTGCAGATATTCAGAAAAGAGAACAATATGACATAATGAACAAAAAGTCGTTTTGCTTTTTGATAGTCAATGACATACTATGATACATACCAACGTGCTAAAATAGTATTATAGGAAGTTGCTCAAAAGATAGAATTATCTCTTGCCTTTATTCTTTTTTTAAACTCCTGAAATTTTGCACAAAAGCCGTCCGGTATGGGCGGCTTTTGTGTTGGTAAAATAGTTTTAACAAAGAGGGTGTTACTGTGAGTGAAAAACTGAATATAAGACAGAAGAAGTTTGCCGAGTATTATGCACAGAGCGGTAATGCCGCTGACAGTGCTGTTAAGGCAGGGTATTCCGAAAAATATGCTGCACAGAATACTGACAAATTACTAAAAAATACTAATATTTCAAATTATATCAAAGAGCTTTTCGAGAAAGCCAAAGATGAACGCATACTTACAGCAAAGGACAGACAGGTAATGCTTTCCGATATCGCAAGAGATAAAGAAAACTTTGCCGCTGACCGTATCCGTGCCGTTGACACGCTCAACAAGATGACCGGTGAATATACCGTCAAAGTCGATACGACTGTCAGAACTTCTCCGAAATTGGCAGATGTATTTGCTCAAATAGGCGGTGAGGGCTTACATGAGTAAATCAGCTCCTGCTGCTTTCCGGTTTCCGCTGTCGCAGAAATATATCGACTTCATAAATACAACGCAGAATGTTACAGCTGAGTTTCTGGAAGGTACAACCGCATCGGGCAAAACAACTGTCGGTGCAGGAATAAAGTTCATGTGTATGGTATCTGCAAGCAGAAAAAAGCTCCATGTTCTTGCCGCAAAGACAACGGGCAAGGCAGAGGAAACTATTATCCAGCAAGATAACGGCATCCTTGACATACATTCCAACGCTGTATATTACGGCAACGGTGACAAGGATTACAAACTGCCGCATATCAAATTTGAGGGAAAGATAATTTACATACTCGGATATGACAACAAGGATAAATGGCAGAATGTACTCGGTGCTCAGTTCGGATGCGTGTACATTGACGAGATCAACACCGCCAACATTGAATTTGTCCGTGAGATCTCAACGAGAAATGACTATCTTCTTGCAACTCTGAATCCCGATGATCCGTCTTTGCCCGTGTATAAAGAGTTTGTCAACCGTTCACGGCCGTATAAAAAATATATGAGTGATGTTCCGTCTGAGATATTGTCGGAGCTGAAAGAAGAACCTGTACCGACATGGAAGTACTGGTTCTTCTCTTTTCGGGATAATCTGAGCCTGTCTGCCGCTGATATCGAGAGAAAAAAGCTTGCCGCTCCAAAAGGTACAAAGCTGTACAAGAATAAAATTCTCGGTCTGAGAGGCAGAGCAACAGGACTTGTTTTCAGCAACTTTGAAAGAGTACGTCATGTTAAGACAAAGGACTTTGCAAAGCAGTTCCTGACAAGCGACAGGCACAAGGAAAAGTTTGTTATCTTTACGGCAGGCGTTGACACGGCTTATTCGCAGAAGTCGCCCGACACAATAGCTTTTACTTTCTTCGGCATTACGGACAAGGGAAAGATCATACAGCTTGATGAAAGAGTTTATAACAATGCCGAAATGAAAACGCCGCTTGCTCCGTCCGATACAGTTCATAATCTGATAGATTTTCTTGAAAGGAACCGTAATGAATGGGGCTTTGCAAAGACTGTATTTATTGACAGTGCGGACGAAGCGACCGTTACGGAATGCGGCAAATACAAGCGTAACAGCGGCAGTATATATTCCTTTGTTCCTGCATGGAAGCAGACAAAAATAATAGACAGGATAAATTTACAGCTCAACTGGTTTGCAACGGACTGCTATTTTATTCTTGACCACTGCACGAATACTATATCAGAGCTTGAATTGTATTCATGGCAAGAGGACAAGGACAACACTCCCGAAGACAGTCACGACCATTGCATAAACAGTTCTCAATACGCATGGCTTCCATTCAAAAACAAAATCCGCAATGACGAATAATTGCACATTGCTAATTGCAAATTGAAAAAAGGGTGATACAAACGAAGTTCATGGAAACGATCAGAAATAAGATAAGAAGCTTTCTGCGGATAGATCCGCCGCAGATAAGTCAGATAACTATTCAGCAGCGACTTGATTTCTATACCAATGCTGTGAAAAATCGTATATGGTATCGTGGAAGCAGTCAGGAAATAGCTGATCTGTACAGTCAGCTTGATGTGCCTTCGACAATGTTCTGGAAAGCGTCAAGTACTGCCGGTATGGAGATACGGAAGATACATACAGGTCTGCCGGCACTTATTGTCAATGTGCTTGCAAATATCATTGTACATGATTTTGACGGTGTTGAAATAAGCCGTGATGCCGAACAGGATATATGGGATAAGATATACGAAAAAAACAACGGTGATGAGCTGTTGAAACAGTGTATAAAAAATACTCTTGTTGTCGGTGACGGTGCATTTAAGATAAACTTTGACAAGGATGTTGACGAGCATTATCCGATAATTGAATACAGATCGGGAGAGTATGTTGATTTTGTCCGTAAGCGTGGCAGAGTTACAGAAGTGATATTTATCACGGAATACATATCAGATCAGCGCAGATATACGCTTAAAGAGCATTACGGTTACGGATATGTCAGGTATCATCTTTACACCGAAAACGGCTCCGAAACAAGCGCAAATGCAATTCCTCAGACGGAATGGATAAGCGGTGATGTCACGTTTGACAATAACATAATGCTTGCCGTGCCGTGTATTTACGGCAGTTCTCCGATGTTTGAAGGCAGGGGAGAAAATATATTTGACAGCAAAACAGACAGCTTTGATGCGCTTGATGAAGCGTGGAGTCAGTGGCTTGACGCTCTCAGGGCAGGCAGAACAAAGCAGTACATACCCGAATGTCTTATTCCGAGAGACAAAAACAACGGTCAGCCTTTGCGCCCGAATGCTTTTGATAACCGTTTTATCGCTATCGGTGATGATATGTCCGAAAGAGGCATGAACAAGGTGCAGACGGAACAGGTCTCTATCCCTCACGACAGCTATCTTGCAACGTACATAACAGCTCTTGACTTATGTTTGCAGGGAATAATATCACCGTCAACTTTAGGTATTGACGTAAAGAAAATGGACAATGCCGAAGCTCAGAGAGAAAAGGAAAAGACGACGCTTTACACAAGAGGCAATCTTGTAAAGTTCGCCGACGGTGTTATAAGCAGGCTTGTTGTGTCGGTGCTTGCATGTTATCACATGTGGCACAAGGAAAGCTTTTATCCGGATATGGAATGTACCGTAAAATTCGGCGAGTATGCAAACCCGTCATTTGAAGCCGTTGTCGAAACAGTCGCCAAAGCAAAGACCGCAGGCATAATGTCGGTTGAAGCCTGTATCGAAGAGATGTACGGCGACAGCAAGGAGCAGTCATGGAAGGACGAGGAAGCCGCAAGACTGAAAGCCGAACAGGGTATTGCCGCTGTTGATGATGACGGTATCATAACGGAATCGGGCGGTTTTGCCGTTGAGGTCGGATAATGGGAGTTTATGATATCAGTGAAGCTTTTGAGCGTATAGAGGATGAACTTATCGGCTCTATGATGCGTAATTTCAGCCGTCACAGGATAGAGGAAATACAGCAGGGCTTTGAATGGGAGCAGTGGCAGGTGCTTCAATTACAGGCTTTGGAGAAGTACCGCAGGGATAATCAAAAGAAGTTTCCGGCACGTTTCAATAAGCTCAACGGACAGATCGCCGATGCGCTGAATACAAGCTATCAGGACGGTGCGGCAAGTCAGGAGCGGCAGATATTGAAAGCTGTTCAAAAAGGATATTCGCCGCCGGTAAAGCTTTTTTCGGGACAAGCGGAAGTCACAGGAGAGTTCTTCAAAGTCAACGATAAAAGGCTTGACGCACTGATCACAGCAACAACAAGCGATATGTCAAAAGCAGAGTATTCAATTCTCCGTCAGGCTGACGACCAATACAGGAAAATTATTTTCAATGCACAGGTCTATGCAAATACGGGAGCAGGAACGTATGAAAAAGCGGTTGACATGGCAACAAAGGATTTCCTGAAAGCCGGAATAAACTCCATAGAGTACAAGGACGGTTCACGTCACAGCATAGAGGAATACTCCCGAATGGCTTTGCAGACAGGTATAAAAAGAGCGTATCTTCAAGGCGAGGGCGAAAAGCGGAAAGAGTTTGGCATACCTACCGTAATATTGAAAAAGCGTACTTGTGCCTGTCCGAAATGCTTGCCTTTTGTGGGTAAGGTATTCATTGATGATGTTTGGTCAGGCGGGGACAGCAGTGGCATATCTCCCGTGACGGGTATAAAATATCCGCTGTTGTCGCAGGCGATTAAAGCAGGCTTGTATCATCCGAACTGCCGTGATACTCATAGTACTTACATTGAGGGCATATCAACGCCGCCAGAGGACAGCACATACACTGTTGAAGAACTTGACGAGATAGCCGAAAGATACAAGGCGGAGCAGAAGCGCAACTACTGTGAAAATCAGGCAGAGAGATACAACAGGCTTTCAAAATACAGCCTTGACAGCGGCAATAAGCGTATTTACGGTGCAAGAGCTAAGGTCTGGGAGGATAAGGCGGGGCAGTATAAAAACTTCTTGAAAATGAGTTCGGGAAGCGAAAGCATAAATATATCAATCACTTCGGAAAATGCTGATAAACCTATAACGACCGCCGAAATGGACAGTTTGAAATCAAGGCTTGAAAACATCGGTGTCAGAAATTTTGATGGTAAAAAACTTACAACGGCTGTTGTTATTGATGAATTTATAAAGCAGTTAGAATATCTGCATAAAGAGTACAACAAGATGTTTTTCAACATTTCCGTCGTCGACTTGTTGAAAGGCGATATTGCACAGGTTACTCCGTCGAATGTATTACAGCTTAATGCTATGTATTTCAATTCATCATCTGCTATGAAAGCAGTTATTAAGGAATTTATCGAAAAGAAGTTGTTGCCAAAAAGAGCGACTATCAAATACATAGCTACCCATGAATGGGGACATTTTATATCAACGGATGATTTGAATAATCCTAAATCGCCCATGCGTGTGTTGTTCAAAAGAACTAAACCGAAAGATTTTGTTTCATACAATGCAGAAAAAGATGTTTATGAGTATGTTGCAGATGCGATCGCTTGTAATATAAATAATATTGCTTGCAAAAATTCAGATAAAGTGGTAGAATACTTTTTGAAAGGAGTTGTTTAATATGAGTTTCAGTAAAATCGTGAAATGCGAAACCTGTAAACATTTTATGATTGCAGATGAACCGCCTTATGCTGTTTGTAAAGCATATCCTACAGGAATACCACGCCGCATTTTTCAAGGTGTTTCTGACCATGATAAACACCGTCCTTTTGATAAAGGCTATCGCTATGAGCCGAAAGACAAGACTGACTAACCGCCCACTGAGGCGGTTTTTTATGCGATTTTATGAGAAAGGTAGTGAACATGATGAAATATGAAGTGGTTTTTTCGGATGATAGTTCGACAACATTTGATATGGATAAGCAAAACGGTGATTCATTCTCCACCGGAATTGATGGGATGATTTACGTTCATACGAAAGGTAATATCCTGCTTTTTTCTGCTCCGATCATAAATATCAAATATATCAAGCCAAAACAATAAAGTCTTTTAAAATTTAAAAAATCGGCACTTTGCGTTTTGCAAGGTGCTTTTTTAATGCATGAAAAATCAAAACATGCACGATAAAAAAGGAGGTGCAGACCATGAGCCTTACTGAAACAATGCTTTACAGCACAGAAGCTCTTGCAGGCTATTACTACTTCACGGAATAATCTTAAAAAACAAATTAAAAAAGGATGGAGTGATAATGAAATACAGTGAGTGGTCAAAGGAGTATTCGGATGAAGGAAAAAAGATA
>JBGVAQ010000124.1:0-4645 GCA_045224775.1 Acutalibacteraceae bacterium
CCTAGAACATGGCGATAAACAGACTTCACCGGTCGGAGGAAGCAGCATCGATACATTACAGGCTAACAACAAGAGAGGAGCAGCCACATCTCTTGAAGATTACTACACTACTACAAGAAAAACTCTTGAAGGCAGTTATACGACCCAGCCGGCTGCTTCCGGTACACTTGATGAAAATGTTAATTCTTTTGAATTCGATAACACCACACATAATGCAAATCAATCTGTAAGAATTACCGAAACATTTAAAAACTCTGTCAATGTCGGAACATTGAAAATTACAAAGGAAATCAATCCCACAGAAACTGATCCCGACAGCAAAAATACTACAATGAAAAATGCAGTATTTAAGTTCAGGATAAAGCTGACGAAAGTTTTCGGTGTGGATGGTAATGATGTGAGCAATAGCGGAACAGCTACCTATAGTGGTATCACGGTATCAAGAAGCGGTACAGGCAACGAAAACTACAAAATGACAAATTATACAGATGATACAGACCCGAACAATCCTGTTTATTATGGAGAGTTTGAGCTTAAGCAAGGCGAAAGCCTAACTATTTCTGAAATTCCTGCCGGCACACATTATGAGATACAGGAAATCGGTCAAACCGGAGACAATCCATCCTATGTATTCAATTCTGTTAAATCCCGTGTTGATAGTGGTTCATGGTCTTCGTCTTCCACAACAAATCTTGTACAAGGGAATATTTCATCAACCCATACAAATGAAGTTATGTTTGCCAACAAGCGTAATGTCGGTAGCTTGACGCTTACTAAAACTATTACAGGTCAAACCAATTCTACCGTTGAAGATAATACACCGTTCTATTTTACCGTTACCCTTAAAGAGCCTGTTGGCGTAACATTTGCAGGCAATTATACTGATATAACCGGATTCAGTTCTGCAACAAAATCAGCATCTGCTGATGCAGACGGTTGTTACACCTATACATTCAGCAACATATCTGTCAAAAAGGACGACGGTGCGAAAACAATTATCGAAAATATACCTTATGGTACATATTACACCGTTACTGAGGTTGACCACACTACTAATCCTCATGCCATCTATGACAATGATACAAGCAAAACATTTGCAAGCGGATATATAGGAACATCATCAGCTGTTGCTAATGCTACTGTCAACAATGTGTACCGCAAGGTTGAGATGACAAAGACAGATGCCAAAAATTCAGACAAAAAAATAGACGGTGCAAAGTATGTTCTTCTGAAACTGAACAGTACGTTTACGAATGTTTATGAAAACGGTACTCAACAGGCAAAAGACGGCTTAGCAGAACTTTTTGCCGGTGCGACAGCAGAAAATTACACAACAACTTTAGCATTTTATCTTACCAATGACAGCAGTGGCGAACTCATAACCGGTTGGAACGGAACAGCATATACAGGTACTGGTACAGTGTCGGTAAATGATGTAACGATGGAACATAGTCTGACGGACGGTTATTATTTCTTCTTTGAAACATCTCCCGCAACTGATTATGAAGTTGATAACAGTCTGACTTCCGGCAAGTTGATTAAAATCGACATCAATGATACAAGCAGCACTTATACCAAAGCAGCCGGTATCTATACCGATCCCCGCAAGACCGGTGACCTTGTTTTGAAAAAGGCAATATCAACTAATTCGGTTGACACCGATCCTGCAACAGAATTTACATACAATGTAAGTCTGAGTGTCAGTGAATCCGGTGTAAAATTAACGGACTATCTTTCACAAGCATATCTGGAAGGACTTACTGGAATAGTAACAAATACAATTAGCAGAGCCGATAACTTGGTTACTTTCAAAATCAAGATCAAAGAAGGAGATACAAACAAAGTCACTATCGAAGGACTTCCTTTCGGAACAGAGTATAGTGTAACGGAAACAGATGAAAGCGGCTGGAAACAAATTTCGACCGATCCAAGCGGAACAATCGGCATCGGCACATCCGGTACAGATTATACACTTGTACACAATAATACTACCGGAAAAGATGTTCCTACCTACACTGCTGCTATAACAAACGTGCGTGTAGGAAGTCTTGAACTGGTGAAAAATATTGCAGAAGGCACTGATGCGGATGCCAATAAAGCAGTACCATTTACCTATACGGTTACGCTTGATCATACAGACAGCAATATAAAGCTGAAAGACTTTATCAAGAACGCTCAGATATCCGGAGTAGAATCTCTTGATGCTGCCCATTACAGCGATACCCATATAGAAGTTAATATTACTGTTACAAAGCAGACAAGTGTAACTATCAATAACATTCCTTACGGTACAACGTACTCAGTATCGGAAAGTGATGCCGAAGGCTGGTCAACGAAAACACCTGATACAGATGATTACAGTGGTACTATCACTTCAAGTTCAACAGAAACTGACGCTAAAACCGCCACTTTCACAAACGCAAAAACAGGCAGCCTTGTTCTGAAAAAAGATTACAGCGGTGAATCTGATGCCATCACTGCAGCAAATGTAACTGGTGAAACGGATTTTACTTTCACGGTTATATTAAAGGGAACAACAAATCTGTCTTTAGGTGATTATCTTGGCAACATCAAAAGATCGGACTATAATGAATCCGATGAAAGTACACACTTAACCATCAGCAATATAGGAAATGGCCAGTATAGCTTTACAGTTCCTGTATCGAAAAATTCTCCAAAAACAATAGTCGGTCTGCCTTACGGTACAACATATACTGTAACAGAAACTCGTCCCAGTTATCCCAGTACTGTTACACATACCGTAAATGATGAGGTAACAACTTTTACTCAGAATTCAGCGATTTCAAGCACTCCATCGGAAGTTGAAATCAAAAATGTTTATGCCACATCAACTCCTCCTACGCCCGTAACAAGCAGTCTGACAGTTACCAAAACCGATCTCAGCGGTAATGCTATCAAATCTTCTCCGGCAACCTACTATCTGCTGAAATTGAACAGCACTTTTGACGCAGATTATGAGAACGATCCTGCAGTCTTGTCAAATACTTTCAAAAATGCGGCTTCTCCGTCAGATTTGAGTCAGTATTATTCCGGTGGTTATTACGGTCCTAAACAGACTGACAGCAACGGACGAGTTGTTTTCACTGACAGCGATTTGACCATAACGACAGGAGATAAGTACTTCTTCTTTGAAGCACAGGCACCTTACGGCTATGCTATCGACAACTCGCTGACATATGTTGACAGCAGCGGAAACACGCATAGCAAGATATTGTCAGTCACAGCGGAAAATCAAAATCCGACGGCTGTATATCCCGACCCGATCACAACCGGTGTTTCCGTTTATAAAACAAACGAATACGGCGAAGGTCTGGAAAACGGTGAGTTTGACCTGTACTACAAGCAGGAAAATAATAATACGACTACACCTCCTCCGACATACAGCTATAACAAACCGGAAACAGCTCCCGTACCGGAAGCCACTACCAAAATCAACCGCAATGGTCTGACTGTTCCGGAAGATGCGGCGGGTACATCATCGGTAACGACATATACTTACGAGTATAGTTATCCCTCTGAACCGTCCATGCCGTCCTCTACGGAAGAAGACTGGATTCTCCCAAGAAGCGACAATGATTATATCTATTTCAGGGACTACAATACCGGCACTGTTAACAACAAAGATACCGAAGCGTTTTTCTATCAGGATTATGAAAACAATCAAAAACGCTATTGGATAAATACCTGGCTAACTAATAATGATTATGGTCAGAACGAGGAAATCGGATATGACCATCGGTATAAGATCAAGGCACAGTTCACCAAAAATGGCAGTGACTTAAAAGAGTATGAGGCTTGGGAACGCTTTGTAGATGAATATACTGATGCAGCCAACAATAGCAATACAGAACATAAGACAAGAAAAACGGTTGTCTGGAAGATTCAGCCGCCTGACGGCTACAACAAAGTTCGTTTCTGTCTGTATGACGGCGGTCAGTGTATCAGAACAACGCAGGAATTTAGTTTTGTTCTCGGAAATATTTACACGAAAACAGGACAGGGCGATGGCACGGATCATAAATGGAACTATCCTGTAAAAGGCGAACACTGGTCAACCAACTGGAACGGTACGGGTGCCGGTCAGAGTGACAAGAGAATGAATTATAGTTCAATTTATCAGTCCAGTGGCACAGGTTGGCAAAATACAACAAATTATGTATATAACAACCAAAGCACCACCAGTTCTCAGCAGGCACCGGAGCAGACTCAGCGTTATACTGCTACTGAACAGAAAATCGTTTTCCAGTGCAACAGCAAGCAGGTATGGCATAATATCCATATTGAGTTCTTCTCATCAGCCGATGAAAACGACAGAATTGGTCATGGATTCCCCGGCTATATGATGGAGCCTTATGCTTTTGCAGGTAATGACTACCGTATGAAAGGCTATCTTACTTATGAACTGACCATTCCAAAGGGCGCAACACATTTCAGAATCAATAATGGTGTTCCGTCGGGCAATTTTGCTTATAAGACACCAATAACACCGTTAAACACCAATACTACCTTGAACAACTACGGCAACTTCTTCAAGTTCCCGAATACTCCGCAGAACGGAAATTATGATAATGTTGACCTCAAACAGTGGACAAAACCAGAGATCACCAATGCAGGGGATAAGTAT
>JBGVAQ010000125.1:0-1721 GCA_045224775.1 Acutalibacteraceae bacterium
AACTTCAGAACGGGACAGAGAGGACGCTATCCCGGACCACTCGGCTGAATCAGATCCGGCAGGGTGGGTGATTTCAATAACGACAACATGATCATTATTCGTGATCGTGCTTGTTGCCCTATAAAAAATCTGACAATGTTGAATCATGTATTATAGTTAATAAATAAGTGATCTAATCCATCTGGGGATTAGAGGAATAAAAAGTAAGCATCTGAATTAAATTTTAAGTAGTTTGGAATGATAAATAAACAGGATAAGCGAATAGATGATGATCAAACCCGAAAGACTTCATAAAGGTGATACCATAGCTATAATCAGTCCGTCATGGGGCTGTGCCGGGTCTTCCCGTGTTTTATGGAAGTATCATCTTGGTTGCCAAAGACTTAAAGAATCAGGGCTTGATGCAATACCTTCACCGAACGCTCTCAGGGGCACGCGATATCTCAGGAACAATCCGCAGGCAAGAGCAGATGATATTATGTGGGCCTTCGAAAACAAGGAGATAAAAGCTATAATCGCTGCAATCGGAGGAAACGACGCTTCAACTCTTTTGCCGTATTTATCAGCGAAAACAATTACTGCTAACCCGAAGATCTTCTGCGGTTATTCTGATATTATGGCGCTTCATCTGTTCTGCTTCAGAGCAGGTTTGATGACTTTTTACGGAGACAATCTTCTTCCAACGGTTGCGGAAACAGGCTCGTGGCATCCGTACAGCCGTCACTGGTTTGAGAAGGTTTTCTTTGATAACTCTGCTATAGGAGAGATAAAGGCTTCAGAGGACTGGTCTTTCAGCAAAGACAATCTCACGGACAAGTCATATATAAAGACGTACACGCACAACAACGGGTATTTTTATGTTCAAGGCAAAGGAAAAGTAAGAGGAAAGCTTTTTGGCGGTCACGGAGACCTGAGAACAATAAAAATGCCTGACGGTTCAGATATTGTCCGCAGGGAGGATATGGACGGCAGCATCTTGTTTTTCGAAGACATACCAGATTTCTGCACTGAAGATTATATGGAAGGTTTTTTCGATTGGCTTGGCGGAAAGGGTTACCTTCAGATACTTAAAGGTGTGATCATCGGAAAAATGAGGATGCAAAGCGGATTTGAGCCGTATGCTGAAAGAATAAGACATGTTGTCACTGATAAATACCATTGTGCTGATCTTCCGGTAATGGCCGGACTAAACTTCGGGCATTCTTCTCCGATGTTTATCCTGCCATACGGTGCGGAAGCCGAGCTGGATATAGATTCATTGAGATTCAGTATCCTTGAGAGCGGAGTTGTATAGTTTCATAGATAAACAGTATTTTGGATTCAGTTACATTTTATCTGATACTTTTTATAAAATAAATATCCCGCTATGATAAGTACTACAGATAAGAAAATGTATAGCATAGGAATAAATTCATAAACCGTAAAATAGCTTCCGAGTTTGATCAGTCGAAATTCATAAACCAGACGTGAAGATATCACACTCGGTGAAAAAAGCTGAACCGCTTGTGACAGATAACGATGTTCCATCGGGATTGACGAAGCAAGAACAAACATACCTATACTTCCGCCTATCACGACTGCCATTGTCGCTACGCCGTTCCTGGTAACATTAGATATAAACAGAGCAAATGCCGATAAAAGAAGTGAGAACACGATAAGCATCATTATCAGTATTCCTTCAAGCTGCCATATAGACATTTTCTCTGAAGCGAGCGGCCAAT
>JBGVAQ010000126.1:0-5019 GCA_045224775.1 Acutalibacteraceae bacterium
ACATCGGCGGTCAGTTTGGAGGTTCTGATCACAAGGGCAATAGATTTCTGTGTTACTTCTTCCTGCATCATCATCCTCCTGTCTTTCGTTTATCCTCTGGTAATGTTTACAGCCAGGGAGGCACCAGCAGCCTCCGCAAATATATTTTTCTCATATAGTTCCTTTCCGTCCCGCAGGACTTTTAATTCAAAAGATAAATGGTGTAAAGATTTGCAAATATCGTACCGTCCTCGATCTTCAAGTCATCCAACAGAAGGCACTGGAACAGCACATCACGTATCACATCATCGTTCAGCCTAAAAAGCTCTGTATATTTTCCATAAGCCGCCTGCTGTGTACCATCATCAGCCGCATGGGATTTATCCTCATCCCGTGCCATATTCTTTCTGTATTCAAGGCAATTCGCATAGAGTGAGCGAATCTGATATTTTCCAAAATAGAAAGAATAGGCATCTTTTCCCTCGTAGGTCTTTCTGCATTTTTCCAATTCATCCTCTGCTATGGAAAAAGCACAGATATCCGTTTCTATTACGGTTTTGCCATTGTAATCCGGTTTCAGTTTTCCTCCGTACCAGTTGATATGCTGATAGATTTCTTCTCTTCCGGTAATAAGCGCAGCTCTGTGAAAATCTCTCTTTCCAAGGAATACATCCATGTAAACATTGTTGGCAGAGAGAGTATCATTCCATATCAGCTTCCTGTGTTCCTTTACCCTGAGAAGATACTGAAGAACATTCAGAAGTCGTTCTCTGTTGTCAATTTCACGAAAGCCCTCCGGCGGAACTATCACGCTATCGAACACAAGTGGTGTAGATCCCTTTTCCAGCTCTTTCTCTACAAGCGTTTTCAAATCCTTTGACATAAAAACCTCCTTAACGCAAAAAAGGGAGCAGCTTCTTTCCTCCATTGAGGTCAAAAACTGCTCCCTATCGCTGTAAATATATTTTTTAACTTTAACCTTTGGACAACTTGTCCAGAGCTTACTGTCATATATTACGGATTACATCCATGGCAGCCTTTGGACAACTTGTCCAAAGCTTTATCCAAATGCAATCGTAATGATTATTCTGACCAAAGCTACTATGCTTCTCCCAATCATGTAGATAACAACAAATCCTCCTATAATTCCACCTATGATACAGTCAAGTCCTATAATTCCAATACTGCCGGAAATCCCATAATTATGCGGGATAAGCCATAGCATCATACGTCTGATTCCGAAGGGGAATCCTACAATAAGCCAAAGCAGAAAATAGTCCATACCTTCTGCTTTATGGCATATCGGATATGCAAAGCATAGCACTACAGCTATCGCTATTAGCGGAATCAGTATTTCTTTAAAAAAGATAACTGAGCATTCCTTAATCCTCATACCCTTCATTCTCCTTCCGGTTTTTCAGAAATACGCCATTTGTATTATCATGGTTTACCCACTGCTGATAATACTGCCCAATAGTCGCAGGGGCATTATAAAGACAGGTAATCATATATGACCTGATATCCCTGATACCGTCCTGGTTCGGATTATCGTGAAGCCTGTCTATAACGTACTCAAGATGAGAATCATTAAGCTGTAAATATCTGCGCTTCACCTCTTCCGGATCCATCGGTGTTTTATTGACAATCATTGGTCCAGAGTGCTCTCCACACATAACATCGTGCATGATCAAATATAACTCATGATAATCTTCACGTCTGGTAACATCGTCATTTTCCATATGCCAATCGTAGTTAATATGCCTTTTTATCAGTTGATCCCAAAATTCTGTTTTTTGTCTTATCGCATCAATCTCTTCCCGCCTTTGTCTCTGCACAGGAGTCTCCTGCGTGATAGATATGATGTGATCTTTGTAAATATTATTTGTAGTATTATTTGTATTTGTCCGGAAGTTCCCGGAGGGATATCCATCCTCATAATTGCAGGATTCCATTTCATTACTGTCACCATATACTGAAATTTCGGGCTGGGATATGGGTACATTTTCGGCAGGGTATCCTGACAAATTTGTCAGTATATCCTCCTCATTTTGTCCTGATATCCCGTCTGTTTTTTCAGCATCATTCAGAACGCCCATTTCATCAGCATTCTCGGCACTTTCATTACAATTACTTGGCACTAATTTTCTTGAAACCTGCTTTGAAGTAGTGCCGCCTTCTTCCTTTGGATATGAGATTTCTTTCAAAACCAATATATTCAGATCAATAAACATTTGATTTGGAATAGTTCTTCCGTTGGAGTATTCTATATTGTAAAAAAATCTTTTGATGACACCAATCTCCACAAGCTGATCAAAAGCAAGCTTGATTGTCTTTTTTGACTCACCAAATTTATTTGCATACTCCTGATAACTCTTCTGGAGCATCTCCCCATGAAACTTCTTTTTCCATCCAATTACTTCGCCTGTCCTTTCGTCTCTGACTTCAGTAGGGCGATGCCAATATACGAGATCAGCTAATATAGTAATTGCCAACAGATAAGGCTTTCCCGTGGTAGGTTTCAGAATATGCTTATACCATTCTTCGGGTATAACATTGCCGCTTATGGCTATGCTTCCCATGGCATCTACCGTCAGGTTGCCGCTTGACCTGTAGCCCATCGCTGTTCTCCTCCTCTCGCTGTATTAATTCCTTTTTGATTTCCATTCTTCCAAAAGACCGATAATTGTCTCCTCTATATCTTCATCAGACATATCTTCTGGAAAATAATCCGCAATCTTTTCAGCCTTTAAGACAAACTTCTTAGGCTTTGGCTTTGTTTCGGTTAATATAAGTTTTATCGCTATCTCCGTAAGTTCAGCGTTTTTTGATAGTTCCTTAATTCGTGCAGACTGAGCCATGCTCATGGAGCATTTAAGCTCACCTATTGCGTTAAGTACCCAAATCTGCTCCTGCTCAGACAGGAAAGATAAATCTATTCCCTGAGCCATTCCGATTTTTCTTGTATCTACAAGTTCCATCAATCCATCTATCAGATTTGAAAGCCATAGATACCTTTGAACAGTCTTCCCGCTCTCGCCAGCTGCATTTCCAAGCTCATCGAGAGAGTTTCCTTTAACACCAGGACTTTTTATCTGATCGTATTTCATACGGTAAGCGTGAGCTTTTTCACTGGGAAGGATATCTTCACGCTGGATATTCGTATCAACCATAAGACGGGTCGCAAGTTCATCAGAGTATTCTCTGATATATACAGGCATAGTCTTAAGTCCTGCAAGTTCTGCAGCACGTTTACGTCTGTGGCCTGCAATTATCTCATAGCCGCCTTCTTTACGTGGTCTTACAATTCCGGGAACTATTATTCCCTGCTCTTTAACGCTTGCTACTGTTTCATACATCTTTTCATCATCGAGAACCCTAAATGGATGATTTTGGAATTCATGCAATTCCTTTAAAGCGACCTCCACTATCTGTTCTCCCTCAGATGGTGCCCCAAAAAGGTCATCAAACGCTGTAAGGCTGATATTATCAGAAGCTCTTTTCTTACTCATTATCCAGCACCTCCTCGACGAATGCCTCATACGCAACAGCCACGCTGCTCTTTGGAGACTGCTCATAAACACTTATGCCGTTTGCAACAGCTTCTTTCGCTTTAACGGATTCTGGAATAACAGTCTGAAAAATCTTCAAATGCTGACCATAAGCTTCTTCCATCTTATTCATGATGTCCCTGGCAATATTTGTCCTGCCATTTACTATGGTAAGAAGCACTCCCTCAATCTCAATCTTTCGGTTTAATCTTTTCTTTACCTGCCCGATGGTTCTAATGATTTCCTGTAAACCTTCTACACACAGATATTCAGGCGGCGATGGAATCAGGACGCTATCACAGCAGGTTAGGGCATTGAGAATAAGATTATCAACACCGGGATTGCAGTCAATAATGATGTAATCATACCTATCACGAATGCCGTCGATGTACTCCTCAAGGATATGCTCCTTGCTCATCACTTCATCCAGCTGCTGCTCAACTGTCCGGAGACTATGATTACTCGGAAGTATGTCTACTCCCTCGTCGTTATGGATTATTCCCTCTCCCTCGCTGATTTCTATTTCATTGATAACCTTCTGGATAACTGTGCTTACCGTATATGGAAGCTCCTTATTGTTTCTAATCCCAAGTCCCAATGAAAGCGAACCTTGTGGGTCGAGATCTACCAAAAGAACTCTTTTCCCCTTTTTTACAAGTCCTACTCCTAAATTTGCGGCAGTAGTTGTTTTGGCTACCCCGCCTTTAATATTGGCTACAGATATCACTTTGCACATAATCTCCGTCCTCCCTTTTTATTGGTTAACTGCTTTTTTCTCGCTGTTTGGATCAATCATTACATCCATATACTGTCTGAAATACTTCTTGGTTCCCTTATTTGGGAAGGCGTCAGACACGCTTATAACCTTAATTCTCTTATTTCTTTCGATACACCTTTTCATACGCTTGATCTCGCAGGTCGTGCCCTGCAATCTGACTTTGACCATCTTTCCATCCTCCCTGGTTTTAAAATCTTTCCATGGGAGATTATGAAGTATATCCCGCCAACTGCACCTATCGCTGTAAAGGTCATAATATGTAAGCCCTCCTTCCATGTTTTATACGCAAAAAGGGATATCAGCATCTCTTGCCAATATCCCTATTTAAAGCCATCATTCGATGGTATCCATATTCACTTTTATATCCGGATTTTTTGTGTTCCCCGTCTCCAGTTCAAAAGCTACCGCCACGGTAATTTTCTGAATCAGGGTTTTTTCCTTGCGATTTTCCTCCACATAATTGAAAGAGAAAAACTCGCAAAAGTGCGTAAATTCAAGGATTGTCAGGTATTCTGCCTTGTTAGCAGAACCACAGTCTCCACATGAACCGTATTCGGGAACATATCGCAGGGGCGGACTTTCTTTAATTCGTAGCCGCCGTCTACGAGGATACGGAGGTCTCTTGCAAGGGTGGCAGAGTCGCAGCTGACATATACGATTCTGTCAGGAGACATTTTAAGCATGGTCTCAAGGCAGGCGATATCGCAGCCCT
This sequence comes from Acutalibacteraceae bacterium, assembly GCA_045224775.1. Classification (GTDB taxonomy): domain Bacteria; phylum Bacillota; class Clostridia; order Oscillospirales; family Acutalibacteraceae; genus UBA1213. The sequence continues at coordinate 5,018 of JBGVAQ010000126.1, forward strand.
TG
>JBGVAQ010000127.1:0-1828 GCA_045224775.1 Acutalibacteraceae bacterium
TTATTAACTTGGCAATTAAATAATCGTCAATAACACTTTGATTAAGGAACAGTATGTGGTATAATGAAGATATGAAAAGCCAAAAAGAAACGGATTATCGAAAGGTGCCGTCATCATCTGTATATGAGCTGAAAAAGGTTGCACTAAGATTAAGACAGAAAGGAAAGAAAGTAAGAGAAATCTGTGAACTCACAGGATTGTCGGATAAAACAGTGCGTATGGCGTTTGCAGCTTATGATAATGGAGGAATCGATGCGATCAAGCCGAAAATAAGAGGAAGAAAAACAGGTGAAAAAAGAACATTGACGCCCGATCAGGAAAAGGAGATCATCTCACTGCTTGTGGATAAGAATCCGGAGCAGATGAAACTGAAAGGGTGTATGTGGAATCGAGATAATATTCGGGAGATGATAAAAAGCAAATACGGAATATCTATGCCCATAAGAACCGTTGGCGAATACTTGAAGCGTTGGGGTTTTACTGTTCAAAGACCTGCCAAAAGAGAGTCCAATCAAAAGACTGAACTTGTAGAGACATGGTTGAACAAGGAATATCCCCGTATCCATAATGCCGCTAAAAATGAGGGTGCAGAGATATTTTGGGGCGATGAAACAGCTGTTCAGAATGTAGCAAACTATGCTCGGGGATATTCACCCAAAGGTCAGACACCTGTGTTGAAAATACAAGCAAAAAAGATGCACATCAATATGATAAGTGCCATCAGCAACATAGGAAAACTTCATTTTCTCCTTTATTCCGATGCCGTCAATTCAGATCGCTTGATTGAGTTTATGAAAGCATTGCTAAAAACTTCAACAGCGAAAAAGGTGTATCTTATTCTTGATAATCTGAGAGTTCATCACAGCAAACAAGTGACCGAATGGGTTCAGGAAAATAAGGACAAAATATCCGTTTTCTATCTTCCTCCATATTCACCGGAATATAATCCCGACGAATACTTAAACAACGCTTTGAAAAGAAATATAGGCTCTCAAGCTATGGTTAATGATATCTCGGAGCTTGAGTCCAATACCAATGATTTTATGAATAGCCTTTCTGATGATCCTGATCATGTGAAGGCTTTTTTTGGGCACCCTGCTCTCATCAAGTACAAACTCGATTGATACGATTATTTAATTGCCGGAGTAATAACACCGTTTGACAGCTTGATAAGATAAGTACCTTTGCGAATATCCATGACCTGACCGGTATAAAGATTGCCTTTGCTGATGGTTTTCAGAAGCTCAGCCTGCCTGCTGGACTGTGCCAGTCTGACACTCGCACTAATGGCAAAAGCTTCATCGTTTTCTCGCCCTTTTATTTCTATGATACGCACCATCACTCTGTCACCGACGGAAAAACGCTCGCTGACATCGGTAATCCAGTCCCAAGAGATCTCACGAGTCGGGATGCCGCATTCAACACCGAAAATCTCAACATGCAGGCTGCTTGCACCGAGTCCGATGATCCTCGCTTCAACCAAACTATCCTCATATATCTTGTATCGACCTTTATCGTCCTTGTCAAAGAAGAAAGTCTGGCGGTTACGCTCGTTTGCTCGGAGTCTTGAAGCAATGACTGTTTGTGTATTGTTGTCGAGAGCGATTATCATGTAGCTTATTTCAGCTCCGATCATTGAAGAAATGATCTTTTGCTGCCGGACTTCTGCCGTATCGGTACTTCTGGCATTCGGCGTAAGCACGATCAGTTCCTGCGCAGGTATAATAATCTTGTAATCCTGAAAATAGGTAACTCCCACTACACGGTTATCATTCGGGGTGGTTTCCATTCCTATCAGGTTGCCGGACAAGATACGCTTGGTGATATA
>JBGVAQ010000128.1:0-5205 GCA_045224775.1 Acutalibacteraceae bacterium
CCTTCGGTCTCGCTGAACAGCTTTCCGTCTTCAGCATTTCCTAAAAATCTTGTTGTGCTGAAATTTTCATAATAAACATATTTCTCATCCAGCACCATAAAGTTGCTGACCATCTGCTTCATCTCGTTTGCCACATCCTCAGGAACAAGATTTTTTCCTGCACTTTCTTTCAGCATAGATGAAATATCCCTTTCGGACAGCTTTTTGAAATCAAGGTCATATATATCAAGGAACATAGCGACATTATTATCTCCTTCAAAATGGAGACGCAGGATATAAATACTCTTTCCGTCGCTGTACATTGATCTTATCGTATCACCTGTATTCCCGTTCAGTTCAGACTGCATGACCTGCTTTGTCTGCTTATTATCCGGGTCGAATAAATACAGCTTATCATTCAGTACATCCGTCTGGTCGTGATTGAGTATCAGAAGCTTACCATTTACTTCTGCCATAGCTGTATATGGAAAGCCGTTATCTGAGATCTTGTACTGATTGATTGTATGCTCTGTAAGGTCAAACTCAGCAAGCAGTAACGGATCAGGCTCTTTGTCCATGGCATTGCCGGTTGTAACGAGAGTATAAAGTTTTCCGGCAAGCTCAGTCCGGCAATATCCCGCCTCGTAATCCTGATCGGGTATACTGCCGAAATCATAGCTTTCATCGGTTTTTATATCATACAAATGATATACAACTACATCCTTTTCACCCTCGTTCAATCCGACAGCAATAGTATCCGGGCTTGTTGTACCTGAAATTGAAGTTGTATAGAAAATGCCGTTGTTTGTCAGTGTCATTCCGCTGTTAAAAGGAATTTCACCTATGTGCTTGCCATCTTTGTCAACGACCTCCATCATATTTTTGAACGTTTCTTTTGTATCTGATTGTTCGTCAGACGCATTTTTGCTGTTTTCGGATGTTTCGTCTGTGCTTTCTGTAATGCTGCTTTTATCGGAGACCTGAGCTTCAGTATCACCTGATTCCCTGCTGCATCCGGTAATACCAATACATAACAGTGCGCAAATTAATAATGAAAAAAATCGCCTCATAATTATCCCTCCGCAAGTATCAGATTGAACTCACCGTATTTTATTTCTGATGCTTCATACATGGTTCTTTCCAGAGAATTCAATAATAACCGTTTATTTGTTCCCGAATAATAGCTTTCGATGTTTTTTGTTATCGTAAGATTAAAGGTAAGATCATCTCCGACATGATATGTTGCAACACCCTGACCGTCATACTCCGATTCCTCTGTAATTCCGTTGCTCTCAATTTTTACGGATAGTAGTTTTACCTCATCACCGATATTATTCATTTTCTTCCAAAGCTTAAAAACAGCCTGCGGTGTTGCCTCATGTTCCACGGGAGTTTTTTCTATTTTGCCATCTTTGACATAAAAAATTTCCGAGGTGATTATTTCAATATCGGTATCGTATGATTCCTCCGTATGAGGTATTTCCGAATTTGCTCCTCCGGTCGTGACACCAGATGATATTTCAGCTCCCTTTTCCATATACCCTCCAGTAACAGGAATACTGGTATCAACCGTGGTATTCTGACTTGATAACAGACAAACACTGGTCACGGCAATAGCAGCACAAGCCGCGACACCTCCCATTATCAGAAATAATCTTTTGCTTGTTCTGTGTTTCATTTTTGCATTGGTAATAAGCTCTTCGTCAATGTCTCCGATGTAATCAGATAATTCTTCCGGCTTCATAGCAATCCCTCCTCAGTCAGTCTTTGTTTCAGCTTTTGTCTTGTTCTCATAAGCATGGATTTGACCTTGCTTTCTGAAAAACGGAACTCCTTTGCAATAGAAGATACAGAGTCCATATACCAGTAACGGCAGATAAAAACATTTCTCTGTGTTTCAGGCAATTCTTTCAGAAAACTATTTATCAAAGCAGTTATTTCCTTATCCTCCAGTTTCTTTTCAGTATTGCTCTTATCTGCGACACATTCAGAAAGCTCGTCAAGAGAAAGCTGATACTCATTTCCGCCGCGCTTTTCAGCAGTCCGTTTTCTCCATTTGCTGATTGCAAGCCTTCTTGTTATCTTACCGATAAATGCAGATAAAACAGATGGACGATGCGGAGGAATACTATTCCATGTTTCAAGATATGTATCATTGACCGTTTCCTTTGAGTCCTCCTCGTTGCCAAGTACATTGAAAGCAATAGTATAACAATAGCTCCCATATTTTTCGGCAGTTTCTGTAATAGCAGCTTCATTTCTTTCAAAATACAGCTTTATTATTTTTTCATCCTCCATAAGCATCACATCACCTCCTGAGCCTTCTGTATATATAGTCGCAAAAAAACCAAATTCGTTGCACTGTTTATAATTTATTTTATCATTGAATTATATAAAATTAAAGCACCAAATCTTCTTCTGACTTATGCAAATCATAGCGAAAACCGAAAGATGTCAAAAGTTTGATTGCCTGAGTGTCGTGCATATCGCAGACAGGACCTCCCGGAGCATAAAATGCCGTATGCTGAAACGGTATCTTTTTGATAAGCATCTGCACCACACCCTGAACATAGCCTATTCATCCTTCAAAAGAATTTGCTCGGACGGTCCATTTGTTTTGACCCTGCTCCATTTTTCAGACTGCATAAGACCGGAAATAGTTTGTCGGCGTTGCGCTTTTATAAAAAAATTTGAAATATTATTAATTCTTCTGCAACTTTTCTCTCTGTTTCCTGAGATGTATAATAGAAGAGTTGACGAAGGAGTGATAAGAGTGGATGACAGTAGAATAGTTTCACTGTACTGGGACAGAAACGAACAGGCCATCACCGAGAGTGAAGAAAAATACGGCGACTATTGTTATAGTATAGCCTTTTACATACTGAACGAAAAAAATGATGCTGATGAAAGCGTCAATGATACCTGGCTGGCTGCGTGGAACAGTATGCCGCCGCACAGACCATCGGTGCTGAAAACCTTTTTAGGCAAGCTGACGAGGCGCATTTCCATCAACAAATGGAACAATAGTGCTGCTCAGAAAAGAGGCGGCGGACGTATAGAGGAAGCATTGTCAGAGCTTGCGGAATGTCTGCCGGATAACACTTCACCCGAAAAGGAAGCTGAAACAGAGCTTTTAAAAGATATATTGGGCGATTTTGTCAGGTCGTTAAAGCCGTCGGAAAGAAAGGTTTTCATGGGAAAATACTGGCACCTGTATTCTATCAAGCAGCTTGCCGATGCTTACGGCTTTACTCAGAGCAAGGTCAAATCTATGCTGCTGCGGATAAGAAAAAAGCTGAAACAACGGCTCATAGAGGAGGAATTTGAATGAAAGCGACAGATATATTGACAACTCTCGGAAATATGGACGATGACCTTATCATAGAATCAGAAATTACCGGCAAAAAACGCTCGAAGAAATGGATAAAAGCAGCAGGTATAGTCGCTGCCTGTCTTGTGCTTGCCGTTACAGTAAGCATGACAGGGTTCAGCATTGCCGATGCATTGGAATATCAAACTGCTTTGTCATTTTTTGAAGAAAACGGTCTTTCAACAGACGGCCTGAGCCGTTCTGACGTCAAAGCGGTATATTATGATATTATTACAAAAAGCTTTACTTATGGAAAAACAGCAGACGTTCTCAAAAAATCAGCTTATGTTTCAGGACTCGAATTAGAATTGCCGGATGAAAGCTTGTCGGATGTATCCTCTGAAGCTTCTGAAAAGGACTACAATTCATGGGACACCGATGAGAGTGGTATTATTCTGCAAGCAGATAATCAGGATATATTCAACGATGAAGGTGCAAAAGTTTCTCAGAAAAGTATCGTAAGCTGTTATAAGAATGACGAACTGCTCTGGACAAAGGAAATACCGGATACACATATCCTGATCGACTCATATCTGTATACGGACAATGGTCTTGTTTTCTATGGAATGAATATCGTCTGGTCTTCAATCTATGATAATACAACAAAATTCTATATCGGTTTTATTGACAATGAAGGAGCATTTGAGTGGGGTATCGTTCCCGATCATGGTTTTCAGTATGAAAATATCTCGTCTGTCCTTGATAACGGCGACGGAACTATTGCAGTTATCAGTGAAGGAGATAATAATTCTCTTTGTCTGAGCCTGTATGATAAAGGCGGAAACGAAACGTGCTTCAAAAAGAATGATATAGGCAGTCATACCGTCTATAAAGCATCACACTTTAAAGACGATTATATTATTTACGGAGTAATGAACAGAGACGAAATAGAATATTTCATTCTGAAAATGGATCGTGAAGGGAATATTTCTGACGATTTTATTTCCTCATACGAGGCTGATGATATGAAATATTCTATTGACAACATGACAGAATACGGAGGACAGCTTTATATGTCTGCGGATGCTTTACCAAAAGACTACTGGAACGGAAATAATGAATTTGCAGAAATAAGTAAATACCTTGAAACACATGAAACTTATAACTACTATATTCCCGATGAAGTATTGACTCCGATCGTACAAAAATACAATAATGCTGTGCTGTTGGTGTGTGATACTGAAAGCGGTGAACCCAAGCGGTTTTATTCCGTAAGCGGAGTCTGCACAGGAAAGTTGTCGGTAAATGATAACGGAGAAATGGAATGGGAGGTTGCAAAGATTATTTCAACTCATTTTTCTCCATACACCAGCGCATCCAGCATTGGGGGAAAATGCAGGGTTTATCGCTATGTCTTTGATTCAAGCGGAAAGCTTATCAGGCAGGAGGATACAGGAGAAATTCAATATTTTACCAGATGATAGTCTAACAAAAATATAAAAAGCCTGTTAACCAAATGCCTCGAATAGCGAATAATACATGAATGTACTCAATTCCGTTCTTCAACGTAAGGTGATGTTTCAATTTGTTTGTCGCTATAATCAACCCCGTTATTATCAAGAATCTCCTTGAGTATCGCAATAATCTTCTCGATACTATAATTGGTTGAGAACCGGACATGAGCATTTTCAAGGCTGACTCCGAGCTTGGAGGCTATCGTGGGATAGATGTCCTTTTGCATCATGATGCCGTTTGCTTCTATCAGTTTGATATAACGGTGAGCAACATTTCTTCTATGACGCAGCCAGGCATCAGCCAATCTGCCTTTTGGGGCAAAGTTGCCGTGATAGCAGGCAATATACGCATCGCACTCCGGATAGTTCGTGCAGACATAGTAATGCTCGCTGCTGCCGGGA
>JBGVAQ010000129.1:0-3187 GCA_045224775.1 Acutalibacteraceae bacterium
GCGTTATATACGGTGCATGTCAGCTTCTGCTCAGCTTTGCTGCAATGGCGCTCGGAGCATTCATCCCCGTGTGGGTGCCGGTCATTGTGTTTGTTATTATTGCCGCAGCTGCAGGAGTCGGACTTATATCTACTGATATGGTGCGTGAGGAGATCGAAAAGCAGGACGAAAAACTCGTAAAGGATATAAGTAGGATGCGCAGCCTCCAGTCAAAGATGAATGTACTTATCTCTCAGACGGATGCCGGCGGCGAGCTGAAAACGGCTCTCGACAAGCTTGCGGACGAGATAAAATACAGCGACCCCGTAAGCAGCAGCGCAACAGAACAGATCGAGGATGAGCTGAATTTCAATATTGAAGAGTTACAGAAAGCTATAGTGGACGGTGACAATGTATCTGCGCTTACCATCTGCAAAAAGACAAGCGGAATTCTTGCCGAGAGAAACAGGCTCTGCAAGCTGAATAAGAATTCAAAATAACGGGAGGAAAACAAAATGGCAGTCCTGAAATGTAAAATGTGTGGCGGCTCTCTTGATATTACAGAGGGTATGACTGTGTGCGAATGTGAATACTGCGGAACTATGCAGACTATTCCGCAGATTGATGACGAAAAGAAGATTACTCTTTTCACCAGAGCAAACAGGCTTCGCGCAGCCTGTGAATTTGACAAGGCGGCAAGTGTTTATGAAAACATCGTCAGCGATTTCCCCGAAGAAGCAGAAGCTTACTGGGGTATTGTTCTGTGCAAATTCGGCATTGAATATGTTGACGATCCTGCAACGGGAAAGAAGATTCCCACCTGTCACCGTTCTTCGTTTGAGAGTATAATGGACGACCCTGACTTTGAGCAGACAATGGAAAATGCTGACCCCATCGCACGCAAGGTGTACCGTGAGGAAGCAAAGACCATTGACGGCATACAGAAGGGCATTCTTGAAATATCCGGAAAGGAAGAACCCTACGACATTTTCATCTGTTACAAGGAGACTGACGACAGCGGAGAGAGAACTGTTGACAGCGTTATGGCTCAGGATATTTACGATATGCTGACGGAGAATAAATACCGTGTGTTCTTTGCCCGTATAAGCCTTGAGGACAAGCTTGGCACTGCCTATGAGCCGTATATTTTCGCCGCACTCAACAGTGCAAGGATAATGCTCGCAGTCGGCACGGATTATGAGTATTACAATGCCGTATGGGTAAAGAATGAATGGAGCCGTTTTCTCGCGATGATGAGCAAGGACAAGAAAAAGGTGCTGATCCCCTGCTACAAGGGCATTGACGCTTATGACATTCCGAAGGAGTTCAAGCATCTGCAGGCTCAGGATATGGGCAAGGTCGGCGCTATGCAGGACTTGCTCAGGGGCATAAAAAAGATACTTCCGAAGGACACTGTTGTGACGCAAGTTACTCAGGTCGTACAAGGCGGCGCAAATGTCACTTCCCTTTTGCAGCGTGTATTTATGTTCCTTGAGGACGGCGACTGGCAGAGTGCAGAAGAATTCTGCCATAAGGTACTGGATATTGAACCCAAAAATGCCAATGCATATCTTGGATTAGCTTTGGCGCAAAACAAGAAAAGCACCAAAGACATCTTTGTTCAGGCATATATTCAAGGGGAAATAAAGACCGATGACAAAAATCTTAAACGAGCCCGCCAGTTTGCGGACGAGAAGCTAAAAACATGGCTTGAGGAAATTGATGAAAAACGCACCGAGGAAGAAAAACGGCGTGCTGAGAAATATGCTGAGAAAAGGAAACTCCTTGCCCTTGCCAGAGAAAGAATATCAAAGTATAGCGGTCTTATATCGGCAGGAGGTCCTCATACCGTGGGGCTGAAAGCAGACGGCACTGCGGTAGCTGTTGGATTCAATGGATGGGGGCAATGCAACGTGTTCGGTTGGAAAAACATCATTGCTGTTTCGACAAGCAACCGTCATACAGTAGGACTGAAAGCGGACGGCACGGTGGTGGCTGTTGGTGATAATACTTATGAAGATGAATATGTAGGTCAATGCAATGTGTCCAGTTGGAAGAACATCATAGCTATTTCAGCAGGATACGCTCATACCGTAGGACTGAAAGCGGACGGCACGGTGGTTGCTGTTGGATGTAATAATAGTGGTCAATGCAATGTATCAAGTTGGAAGGATATTATCGCTGTTTCAGCAGAAGCAAGTCAAACCGTAGGGCTGAAAGCAGATGGAACGGTGGTTGCTGTCGGAGATAATAAAGACGGTCAATGTAATGTGTCCGACTGGAAGGACATTATAGCTGTTTCATCAGGATATCATCATACTGTAGGGCTGAAAGCTGACGGCACGGTGGTGGCTGTTGGTAGTAATACAGATCTATGGAAAGGGAATGTTGGTAGATGTGATTTGTCCGGTTGGAAAGACATTATAGCTGTTTCGGCAGGAGCTGATCATACTGTAGGACTGAAAGCGGACGGCACGGTGGTGGCTGTTGGTAGTAATACAGATGTTATGAATAAATATACAGGTCAATGCAATGTGTCCGGTTGGAAGGACATTATAGCTGTTTCGGCAGGATATTATCATACTGTAGGGTTGAAAGCGGATGGCACGATGGTTGCTGTCGGAGATAATAAAGACGGTCAATGTAATGTGTCCGGCTGGAAACTGTTTAAATCTGAAATAGAATCAGAAAAGGATTACAGTGAAGCTTGCAGACTACAGGATGCAGCTGGAGAAGTCGACTTAAAAAAAGCATATGTGATGTTTTCTTCAATAAAGTACTATCTCGACAGTAAAGCACGCGCGGATATTTGTAAAAAAGCCTACGAAGAAAAAACAGCAATTCGCAAGGAACAAGAGCGTAAGAAAAAAATTGCTATGCTGAACACCGAAAAACACGTTCTGCAAACAGAATATGCTAACCTCAAAGGACTGTTTTCAGGCAGGCGCCGCAAAGAAATTGACACCCGACTTGCACAGATAGAATATGAACTTAATAATCTCTGATCGACAGCTTTTTCTTGACTTCTGTAATGAAATGCAGATGTCATATTCCTATAAGCCTGTGTTCATTATGTCTTTTCTGTCCTGTATGAACGAAAAAGGAGAAGCTGTACTTTCAGAAGTGGCAGAAGCGTTTGCTTGGTACTATGAAGATCGGAAAAAGCAGGGACTTCCGGCAGAAAAGAAAAACTGTATCTTTACAAAGG
>JBGVAQ010000130.1:0-2845 GCA_045224775.1 Acutalibacteraceae bacterium
GCAAATAACAGTTTGTAGGGGAGTTCTGATACTCCCCTATAAAAATGGCTATTTATCAACTGTTTGTTGTGACATAGCCTTAATAAAAAAGGTGCAAAGCTTCAAATTGGCAGTGACTGTATCATAAAAAGTTCTTTTCTTTCTAATCTGGTCGGTCTTTATTCCAGAACGATTATTGTGACCAGAACACCTGAAGCGGAAATTATTATTGGAGATCATGTGGGAATATCCGGAGCAACAATATATGCCAGAAAAAGTATTCATATAGGTGATAATACTAATATTGGCGGAAATGTGAAAATTCTGGATAATGATTTTCATCCGATAGAAATAGAGGCACGTATACAGGATGATAAAAGCAAAATTGGTACGAAGCCGATAATAATAGGTAGAAATTGTTTTATAGGTTGCAACAGTATTATTCTCAAAGGAACTGTTCTTGGAGATGGCTGTGTTGTGGGAGCCGGATCTGTCGTTTGTGGAAAGTTTGAAGCAAACAGTGTGATTGCAGGCAATCCTGCAAGGATAATTAAGAAACTTGAACAATAGGGGATGAGTAGATGTCGGAGAAAAAGAAAATACTGATATTTGCCCATTACTATTATCCGGATGTGGCTTCAACTGGTCAGATATTACAAGATCAGGCGGAAGGAATGCTGAAAGAATTTGATGTTACGGTTGTATGTACCGTTCCTTCTTATGGTGGAGTAATTGAAGATAAATATAAAACTCAAAAGTTTTATGAAGAAGAAATCAATGGCGTTAAGGTCATTCGTGTTAGAGTGCCTGAGTTTACGAAAGCCAGTAAGAAGAGCAGAATCAGAAACATCATTTCTTACTATTTTGGGGCATTGAAGGCATGTCGCAGATCGGGCAAACAGGATTACATATTTACCATTTCACAACCTCCCATTCTTGGAGGATTGCTGGGAGTCAGGGCCAAAAAGAAAAAACACGCTAAGCTGATTTATTGTATTCAGGATTTCAATCCGGAACAAACCATGGCTGTCGGGTATTTTAATAATAAATTAGTCTTAAATACTATGATGAAGCTGGACAAGTATTCCTGCAAGCACAGTGATTTGGTGATTACCGTTGGGCGTGATCTCGTTCAAACATTAGAAAATCGATTTAAGGGTAAGAAAGTTCCGAAGCACGTCATGATAAATAACTGGATAGATGAGAAGAAAATATATCCTTTACCATCGGATAATGAGAGAGTTGTTCAATTCAGGAAACAATATGGTCTTGAAAACAAGTTTGTCATTATGTATTCAGGAAATATCGGTTTGTATTACGATCTTGAAAACCTTTTTAAAGTTATTGAAAAATTTCCGTCCGGAACAAAGATAAGCGATGGAAGAGAAGTGGCCTTTGCTTTTGTCGGAGCCGGTTCGGTTTTGAACAAATTGGTTGAATATAGAGATAATCATAAAATGAATAATGTCGTTTTTATTCCTTATCAGGACAAAAGTGACCTGATTTACAGCCTTAATGCCGGAGATGTTCATTGGTGTGTTAATGCTAAGGGAATAAAAGGCGTGAGTTGCCCGTCAAAAGCTTATGGTATCATGGCTGCCGGAAAGCCGGTTCTCGGAGTGCTTGAAAATGAAACTGAAGTTAGAGGTTTGGTTGAAGACAGCTACTGCGGCAAGTGTTGTGAACCGGAAGATTATGCAGGGGTAGAGGAGCTTATCGGTTGGTATATTGATCATGCCGGAACGGATGAAGTTAAGCAAATGGGGCAGAACGGCAGAAAGTATCTGGAAGAGAATCTGACCAAGGATATTAGTATCGGTAAGTATATTGATGAGATTACTAAATTGTAAGTAGGGAAATGACTATGGTTGATTTGACAGTTGTAATTCTAACCAAAAACGAGGAAAAAAATATAAGAAAGTGCATTGAGTCTTTCAGGGGAATAGCCAAGCGTTTTGTTATTGTGGACAGTTTTAGTACTGATGGTACGGAAAAACTCTGCCAAGAACTTAATGAAGAACTGAAAAAGAATGGTTCTCAATTGGATTTTTATCAGAATAAATGGGTTGATTATGCAACACAGCTTAACTGGGGACTGACACAGACGAATATTACCACCGAATGGTCTATGCGTATGGATGCTGATGAAGAACTTATGGAAGACCTTGCAATGGAAATTAATGAGAAACTTGATGGGGTGGCACCACCGGTTAATGGCGTGATTGTGCGCAGAAGACTTATTTTTATGGGTAAATGGATCAAACATGGCGGCAGATATCCGGAATTGCTTCTCAGAATATTCCGAACAGGTAAAGCTTTGTGTGAACAAAAAGTGATGGATGAGCATATTATCTTACACGAAGGAAAAACTGTTGAATTTAAACATGATTTGATAGACAATAATCAAAAGAACTTGGAATGGTGGACGGCAAAACATAACTGGTATAGTAACCGTGAAGTGTTGGATCATCAGCTGACACTTGAAAACCAGATGGATGCTTCGTTGGAAAAGGGCGGAGAATCAACAGGGCAGGCTGCTATGAAACGAAAAGTAAAAAATGGCGGGTATTATAAGCTGCCAAAGTTCTGGAGAGCACATATATACTTTATCTATCGTTATTATTTTAAATTGGGTTTTCTGGACGGCAAAGAGGGAAAGATTTTTCATTTTCTTCAGGCATATTGGTACAGATTTTTAGTTGATGCGAAGTTATATGAATGCGAAAAAAAGGAATAAAGATGGAACAACAGGAAGATCTGAAAGCGTAGGGAACTGATATGAGTGATAACAAAAGAAAGATACTGATTATCATGGGACGTTATCTTCCGGGTTATAAAGACGGCGGTCCTTTGAGATCTATTAAAA
>JBGVAQ010000131.1:0-13456 GCA_045224775.1 Acutalibacteraceae bacterium
GCTGTATTTTTATCTGAAAATATGAAGGTTACAAAAATCAGAATTTGCCGGCTTTAGCAGCTTCTTCAACACTTACTGCAACAGCAACTGTAGCGCCGACCATCGGGTTGTTACCCATGCCGATAAGTCCCATCATCTCAACGTGTGCAGGAACAGAGCTTGAGCCTGCGAACTGAGCGTCAGAGTGCATACGTCCCATAGTATCTGTCATACCGTAGGAAGCAGGACCTGCAGCCATATTGTCGGGGTGAAGTGTACGTCCTGTGCCGCCGCCTGATGCAACGGAGAAGTACTTCTTGCCCTGCTCAACACATTCCTTCTTGTATGTACCTGCAACAGGATGCTGGAAACGTGTCGGGTTGGTTGAGTTACCTGTGATAGAAACGCCTACATGCTCATGGTGCATGATAGCAACGCCTTCCTGAACATCGTCAGCGCCGTAGCACTTAACTGTAGCTCTGAGACCTGTTGAATAAGGCTTCTCATAAACTACTTTAAGTTCAGCAGTCTTGTAGTCATATTTTGTTTCAACGAATGTAAAGCCGTTGATTCTTGAAATGATCTGAGCAGCATCCTTGCCGAGACCGTTGAGGATAACACGGAGAGGCTTCTGGCGAACCTTGTTAGCCTTTTCAGCGATACCTATAGCGCCTTCAGCAGCAGCGAATGACTCGTGACCTGCGAGGAAGCAGAAGCATTCTGTTTCTTCTTCAAGGAGCATTTTGCCGAGATTACCGTGACCGAGACCAACTTTTCTGTGGTCGGCAACAGAGCCGGGGATACAGAAAGCCTGAAGTCCCTCACCGATAGCAGCAGCAGCGTCAGCAGCACGGCGGCAGCCCTTCTTTATAGCTATAGCTGCACCTACTGTGTAAGCCCAGCAAGCATTTTCAAAGCAGATAGGCTGTATCTTCTTTACCTGAGCATATACATCAAGACCTGCGTCCTTTGTAATTTTTTCAGCCTCCTCGATGGAAGCGATGCCGTAGCTATTGAGAACGGCATTGATCTGGTCGATTCTTCTTTCGTATGATTCAAACAGAGCCATCTTCTTACTCCTTTCTCGGATCTATGATCTTTACAGCGTCTGCAACACGGCCGTACTGACCCTTAGCTTTTTCCCAAGCGTCTGTGGGGCTGTCGCCCTTCTTTATGAAATCTGTCATCTTTCCGAGACTTACAAACTGATAGCCGATAACCTCATTGTTTTCATCAAGAGCGATACCTGTTACATAACCCTCAGCCATTTCGAGATAACGAACGCCTTTTTCTTTTGTTGCATACATTGTACCTACCTGAGATCTCAGACCTTTGCCGAGATCCTCAAGACCTGCACCTACAGCAAGACCGTCATCTGAGAAAGCACTCTGGCTTCTGCCGTAAACGATCTGGAGGAACAGTTCACGCATAGCGGTGTTGATAGCATCGCATACGAGGTCGGTATTAAGAGCCTCAAGGATAGTTTTACCCTGAAGTATTTCTGCTGCCATAGCAGCGGAATGTGTCATACCTGAACAGCCGATAGTCTCAATAAGAGCCTCTTCGATAACGCCGTTTTTAACGTTAAGAGAGAGCTTACAGGCACCCTGCTGCGGAGCACACCAGCCAATACCGTGTGTAAAGCCGGAAATGTCCCCGATTTGTTTTGCATTGACCCACTTACCTTCTTCAGGTATCGGAGCAGGCTCATGCTTTGCGCCCTTTGCTACAGGGCACATCATTTCAACCTCTTTTGTGTAGATCATTGTAATCTCCTTTCGTTAATCTGTTAAAAAAACAGATTTTATAAACTGTAAGAAAACTATAAGTTTTCCGGGGCATATTACAACCCCATCGAAATTATTATAATATTTTTTCATAAAAATTTCAATAAGAAATTTCAATTTTTATAAGATATCTTATAAAATAAATTGGTATAAAAAAACGGAACGGCACAGGATTTTTGTGCCGTTCCGATAAATCACGGATATTTATTATTTCTTGGATTTGTTTGATTTTTTGCCTTTCTTGGCTGCAGGCTTTGCAGTTGTTTTTTCTTCCGGTTTTGCAGCAGGTTCAGCGGCTTTTACTTCAGCTTTTGCGGCAACAGGTTCAGCATCTTTCTTGTCGTCAGCCTTAGCAGCAGCCGGTTCAGCAGCTTTCTTGTCATCAGCCTTAACATCGACAGGAGCAGCATCTTTCTTGTCGTCAGCCTTAGCAGCAGCCGGCTCAGCAGCTTTCTTTTCGTCAGCCTTAGCAGCAACCGGCTCAGCGGCTTTCTTTTCGTCAGCCTTAGCAGCAACAGGAGCAGCAGTTTTCTTTTCGTCAGCCTTAGCAGCAACAGGAGCAGCGGTTTTCTTTTCGTCAGCCTTAGCAGCAACCGGCTCAGCAGCTTTCTTTGCATCAGCTTTTGCAGCAGGTGCGGCCGTTTTCTTTGCGTCTGCTTTAGCAGCAGGCTTCTTAGGAGCAGCTTTCTTTACATATGTATCAAGACCTTCGCAGTCCTCGAGGAAGGGGAGAAGTTTTTTGTATATCTTCTCAACGCCGCCCTTAACATCACTTTCTATATTCAGCGGCATGATAGGATCATGTACGCTGAGTCTGAGCAGGAACCAGCCGTTTCCGTTATCCTTGTCAAATGAAACTCTTACACCTTCATAGTTATCATCTGCAAGCTTGAATGTTTTCTGTGTCTTTGCATACTTTGTAAGCTCTGTGATAACCTTTTCGCCGTAAGCACGGAAGTTCTTCTCTGTTATCTTTATTCTTACCTCTTTGGTTTCAACAGGCTCTTTGAGGTCGGCAATAAGGCTGTCGAGCTTCTTGCCTTCGCTGCGGAGCTGTGCCATTTTGATGATTATCTTTGTTACAAGATATGCACCGTCATCAAGGAAATAATTCTCCTTCATAGCTGCATGGCCTGATGTTTCTATTGCAAGCGGGCAGTTTACATCATTTTCATTCTGCTTTATAGCTTCGTCAATAACGTTCTTATAGCCTCACTTGAATCTGAGGTGCTTTCCGCCGAGATTCTTCTCTATGAATTCTTTAAGACCGCTTGAAGTTGTAGAATCGGTAACGATAAGACCGCCCTCATTTTCTTCAAGAACTATAGCAGCAGCAAGTGCGATAAGACGGTTGCGGTTTATTTCCTTACCCTCTGAATCAACAGCGCCGCAGCGGTCAACATCTGTATCGAAGATAACGCCGAGATCTGCATCCCATTTCTTTACAGCTTCGCTGATAGCAGCCATAGCGTCCTTATCCTCAGGATTCGGGATATGGTTCGGGAACATACCATCGGGATCGAGGAACTGGCTTCCTCTTACATCTGCGCCGAGAGCTTCGAGAACATCGGCAGCATAGAAACCGCCTACGCCGTTTCCTGCATCAACAACAATGTGGAAACCTTTGAGCGGATGATGATAATCGTCCTTTGAGTTTACTTTTTCCTTGATAAGCTCACGGAGATTTCCGGCATAATATGTCATATAGTCAGACTCTATAATCGAGCCGTTGTCGCTCATTTCAGGCTTGCTGCCCTTCTGAGCATATTCAAGTATAGCCGTGATATCGCTGCCCTCAAGACCGCCCTCACGAGTGAAGAATTTAAGGCCGTTTCTGTAATATGGGTGATGGCTTGCGGTGATCTGAACAGCGCCGTCACATGCAAGCTCTACTGTAGTCATGAACATAGCAGGAGTTGATGCAAGGTCGCAGTCAACAACAAGAACGCCTGCATCAACAAGAGTCTTTTTAACGACTGCTGCTATCTGCGGACCTGATATTCTTGAATCACGGCCTACCGAAATTTTAAGCTCCTCACCGGGTCTGCCTGTTTTCTTTGAAAGCCAGAGGATAAAGCCGTTTGTCATAGCAGCAACGGTTTCATCCGTAATATTAACGTCATAGCCTGCGCCCTCAACTGCAACACCTCTTATATCTGTGCCGCTTTTAAAGGAACCCCAGAATTCGTTCAACATATGTGTTACTCTCCTTTTCAAAATTAATGTGTATAATCAATCGCAGAAAGCTTTATGCTTTCTGCGTGTTGATAACTTGTTGATACTGCCGCCGCAGACAGTATGAAATTTTTATGCGGCTTCGCTTTCTTCTGTACTTGATTCAACGCTTTCTTCTGTGCTTGACTCAGTACTTGATTCTGTGCTTTCTTCTGTGCTTGACTCAGCACTTGATTCTGTGCTTTCTTCTGTACTTGACTCAGCGCTTGATTCTGTGCTTTCTTCTGTACTTGACTCAGCACTTGATTCTGTGCTTTCTTTTGCACTTGATTCAGAGCTTGCTTCCTTGTCAGACTTCTTGTTATCTTTACTGTTTTTGAAAGCATACTTGTCGTTTGTCTTTACAAGCTTGCTTTCCTGATCGTTTATAACAAGAATGAGGTTTGAATCCTCATCAAAAGAATACTTGATAGTATCTTCAACGACACTTCCGTTTACGGCAACAAGATTATATCTGCATATACCGTCATCGGCGGAATAGCAGCCGACATAAGTTATATCATCATATATTATCTCGTATGTGCCGTCCTTGTTGAAGGTGAATGTATAGCCGAGACTCGGCTTTTCGTTTTCTTCGTACCATATACCTGTGAGAAGATCATCTGTCTTTACATCATCATAAGCCTTTAGCTGCGGCTTGATAGCACTTACAGGCTCGAAAGGTATTTTGTAGTATCTTACACCGTTTATAACAGTGCTGTCAGCTATTTTCTTTTTGGTTTCTACGGATTCGGAATCCTCGGAGTCTATTGCATCGGGAGTGAGGATAAGTCCGTCGATATCTGTAAGGATAAGTTTTCCGCCCGTAAACAGAGAGCCTGTTACTGTATAATTGAAGTTATTGTTGTAAGCTTCACGTCCGAGTCTTGTGAACACAAGGTTGAGTGACTTTGTTCCGTTAGGTGAAGTTCTCGATGTATAGTGACCTGTGTATGTAGTGCCGCCCATATTGTATCTGCATACATTGTTATTTTCAAGGCTGAGAGTGTATGTATATACAGACTTGTTGTCACCCTCGCCAACGCTTACGCTGTACTGCCATATGCCTATTTTGCTGTTCTGGGAGAAGAAAAATCCCCAGAGAACAAAGAATATTATTGATGCAAATACAAGACATGCGGCGATTATTATAGGTGCACGTACCCTGTGAGTTTGTTTGCTGTCTTCATCATTATCGTCTTCAGTATCGGTATCTTCATTTGATACCTTTTCGTTTTCTTCTTTTGTTTCCGTTTCTTCGTTAACTGTTTTTTCTGTTTCTTCGGGAGTATTAACGTCAGATGCTTCATCGTTTTCAAGCTCTGACAGTGCTTTGGTGTTTTCGTCTGCCGTCATTTTTATATCCTCCGTCATTTTAAGTTATTCATACTTATATTTTAACTTATCTTATTCTGCAATACAAGCATTAAATATGTACAATTTTAATATAATTTTATGTAAAATATATTTATAATAAACATCTGACGGCATATTGACGTATTTTTTTAGATCTGATACAATAAGAACGTCTTTTTTGCGTTCTTTCAGCGAAAAAACAGGAAAAAATAATTGAGAATATTTGAAAATCCTGTTGAAAGATGATGGAAAATATGTTATTATATAATAATAAAAATGGTAGGAAATGAGTGTATGTGACAGTTATTTTCGCTAAGGGGGAGCATTGAGATGGAAATAAGAGAACTTTACGAAATGTGGCTTAAAAATGCTGTGGATGACAGTGACCTTGTAGCAGAGCTTAAGAGCATTTCAGATGATGATAATGAGGTGAGCGATAGATTTTATCGTGAACTGAAATTCGGTACTGCAGGTCTGAGAGGAATAATCGGAGCGGGTACAAACAGAATGAATGTTTATACTGTCCGCAAGGCAACACAGGGACTTGCTAACTTCTTGAACAAGAAATATGAATCTCCTTCGGTTGCCATATCACATGACTCACGCATAAAAGCCGATCTTTTTGCAAGAGAGGCTGCAAGAGTACTTGCTGCAAACGGCGTAAAGGCATATATCTCGAAAGAGCTTCAGCCGACACCTGTTGTTTCGTTTGCTGTAAGAGAGCTTAAAACAAGTGCGGGTATAATGGTAACAGCAAGTCATAACCGTGCAAAGTATAACGGATATAAATGCTACGGCAGTGACGGCTGTCAGATGACCGATGTGAATGCGGATGCCGTTTACGAAGAAATACAGAACGTTGATTATTTCAACGGAGATATAAAGCTTGTTGATTTTGAAGAAGGTCTTAAAAGCGGTCTGATAGAGTGGATAGGCGATGACCTGTATGAAACATATCTTGACAGAGTAAGCGAGCAGAGAATAAATCCCGATGCTTGTAAAGGTTCTGATCTCAAGGTAGTATATACACCACTCAACGGTGCAGGAAACAAGCTTGTAAGAAAGATACTTTCACGTATCGGAGTAGAAAATGTAACAGTAGTTCCCGAACAGGAGATGCCTGACGGCAATTTTACTACTTGTCCTTATCCGAATCCTGAGGAAGAAGCAGCACTTGAAGTCGGTCTTGAGCTTTTCAAAAAAGAGGGCGCAGATCTTCTCCTTGCAACCGATCCTGACAGTGACCGTGTAGGTATAGCTGTAAAGACAAAGGACGGCTACCGTCTTATGACAGGAAACGAAACAGGCATACTTCTTATGAACTATATTCTTTCCTGCCGCAAGGAAAAGGGCACACTTCCCGAAAATCCTGTTGCAGTAAAGACTATCGTTACAAGCAAGCTTATCAACAGAATTTGTGATAAATACGGCTGTGAGCTTAAAAACGTACTTACAGGCTTTAAATATATCGGCGAGCAGATACTTCTTCTTGAGCAGAAGAACGAGGAGAACCGCTATGTATTTGGCTTTGAGGAGAGCTACGGTTATCTTGCAGGCACATATGTAAGAGATAAGGACGCAGTAGTAGCCTCAATGCTCATCTGTGAGATGGCAGCATACTATAACAAGCAGGGTAAGAGCCTTGATGAAGTAATGACTTCAATATATAATGAATACGGCTATTATTTCAACAAGACAAGAAGCTTTGAGTTTGAAGGCGAAGCAGGAATGAAAAAGATGGCTGAGATAATGACAAATCTCAGAGCATCACATCCCGCAGAGATAGCAGGCATGAAGGTAACAGAGCTTGCTGATTATCTTGAATCATACTCAAAGAATACAGTAACAGGCGAAACTGTTGTAATAGATCTTCCGAAATCCAACGTGCTTTCATATTCACTTGAAGGCGGCAGCGGAATTATCGTAAGACCTTCCGGTACAGAGCCGAAAATAAAGATATATGCAACATCTGTCGGAAAAACTCAGGAAGATGCGGTTGCTGTTTCAAACGAGATGTTCAATTCCATGCTTTCCGTTATGAAAATCTAACCCAATGTACAATGTACAATGTGCAATGTTCAGACAATAAAAAAACGGGTACGGTCAGTTCTGATCGTACCCGTTTTTTAAACCAATAATACGGAATTATGAAATCGTGAAATTTTAGTGTAATTCCACTTTCCACTTTCCAAATTCCACATTATTTTTAATTACTGTATTTTTCAAGGTGTCTGCAAAGGGCGTTGAATGTTTTCTCGCTTATGTCATGCTCAACCTTGCAGGCATCCTCGAATGCTGTTTTTTCATCAACACCAAGCTGTATGAATAATTTGCCGAGTGTTTTGTGACGTTCATATGTTTTTTCGGCTATCTTCATGCCTTCATCGGTTATATTGATAAAGTTGTCGGAATCCATTGTTATATAACCACGTTCTTTAAGACGTTTTGTCGTGTATGTGACGCTGGGCTTTGTTACATCAAGCTCGGCGGCAATGTCAATAGAGCGTATAAATCCCTTTCTTTCCTTTATAATAAGCATTGCTTCAAGGTAATCTTCAAAGGTTTTGTCGGGTGTCCTTTCTGCTTTCATAAAAATCTCCTCTCATAAATGTTTTTATGTGTATGCGGTTCAGTCATCGGGACCGAATATAAGATATCCGTTGATGAATGCGAATACTATGTCATCAGCATCACCGTCAAGATTACTGTAAAGAAGTATTCCTTCTTCTTTGAGAAGTTCGATAGATTCGGGCGTTATGTTGTCGCACAGAACACAGTCAGCCTCCATCATTGTTATAAGACTAAGTATATCTTCGGTAGATTCAGCCATTGTACCTATATTTTCGGTGTGGAATATCTCCCTGTCCTCAACATCGTATATTTTCAGTACTTTTGCATCCTCGAAATTATCGCATATATTACCGCTTTCACTATCATAGACTACTGCAAGCTTCATAATGCACCTCCTGCCAATTTAAGATCGTATATCATCAATGTTAACACAAAAGAAAAATATTTTCAATGATGAATGAAATAAAAGTTGATGAAGGGATAAAAATTTGCTATAATATTTTTTACCGCTTAATTAAAGAAAGGACAAGGTGGAAGAAATGACAGAAAAAGAAATATCGGAGATAAAGCGCCGTATAAACTATGACAAGAACAATATAACAAAGCTTTACGGCTGTTATGTAAGCGACAAAAAGGAGATAAAGACGGAGTTCATACAGACTGTCGGACTGCTTTCGCTTGAACAGAGCGAAACTCTTTTCAAGATACTGAAAAAAACGCTTTCAGGCTCACTCGGAAAAAATCTTGTTGATATATCATTCACAACAGAGCAGGTAAGTGATTCTGAAGAACATAAGCTTCTTATGAAGCTGAGAGAATCCGACCTTGAAGATGCAGAAGCACGTCATGCGATATATGAAAAGATAATAAATTCATTTGCATGTGACGAGAGCTATATAATATTTCTCGGCTGCGATAAATATGATGTTCCGAACCGTTCAAAGAATGATGAGGAAATGGAGGACAGCTCGGATGAGATGTTCAGATATATCCTTTGCAGTGTTTGTCCCGTAAAGCTTACAAAGGCTGGTATAGGATTTTCGGCTGTTGACAATACGTTCAGGAACATAGGTGCAGATATGGCTGTATCTGCGCCGGAGATAGGTTTCATGTTCCCGTCATTTGATGACAGAAGCACGAATATTTACAATGCACTCTACTATACAAAGAGTACGGGAGATGACTATAAGGAAACGGCAGAGATGCTGTTCAATACGGAATTTCCTATGCCTGCACAGGAGCAGAAGGAAAATTTCCGCACACTTATAGCCGAAACTGCGGATAAAGATTGCAGCTATGAATTTGTTCAGTCTGTACATGACCATATCTCAGACATGATAGAGGAGCATAAAACAAGCAAGCAGGAAGAACCGCTCATGCTCGGCAAAAAAGAGGTAAAGCGTGTACTTGAGGACTGCGGAGCTTCGGAGGAAAATATTTCTTCTTTTGATGAAAAATATGATATGGCTTTCGGTGAAAACACTGAGATAAGCCCTATGAACATAATCGACAAGGGACATTTTGAGGTGAAAACTCCCGATGTTACTATAAAGGTAAAGCCCGAAAAGAGCTATCTTCTTGAAACAAGGATAATCGAGGGTGTGAAATATGTACTTGTACGTGCAGAAGAGGGAGTAGAGGTGAACGGTGTCGGTATAAAGATATCAGAGGATAATCCTGTAATAACTGACGAAAATTGACTGTCATATTTATTAAAAATGAATAATCACGAAAAAATTATATTGCAAAAATCACAATGTCTTTCTGAATATATTGTTGGAAGTTTCTAATTGTTAATAAATTTTAAGAAAATATTAGAAAATTATGAACAAAATGACAACTTTACAAAAATCATGGTTTGTAATACAATTTAGACAGGACGATATGGCTTTCGTGAGAGTCGGACAAAATCACTCCGGATGTCATAACAAATAAACAAATTCAACAAAATAACAGAAAGGATTGATAATCATGAGTGCATTCTCACAGAAATTCGGGAAAGCAGCAAAAAAGGCAGCTGCATGGTCACTTGCAGCTATGACTGCAATCACATGTTTTGGTTCTTTGCCTTCGGTGATGTCAACAAAGGTTAACGCAGCAGCGGGAGTGCTTTCCGATGCCGAGAGAGGTGTTATCTACGCATCTTCCCGTTCAGACTTCCGTGATGAGTCCATCTACTTCCTTATTACTACACGTTTTTATGACGGCGATCCCAGCAACAACTACCGCAGCTCTGAAGACGATAAGGCTAAGAACCCTGAAAACGATCCGTCATGGAGAGGTGATTTCAAGGGACTTATTGACAAGCTTGACTATATCAAGGCTCTTGGATTTACAGCTATCTGGATAACTCCTGTTGTTGAGAACAGATCAGGTTATGACTATCATGGTTACCATGCATATGATTTTACCGCAGTAGATAACAGATATGAATCCAACGGCATTACATATCAGGATCTTATAGATGCATGTCATGCCAAGGGTATGAAGGTAATACAGGACGTTGTTTTCAACCATTC
Organism: Acutalibacteraceae bacterium; assembly: GCA_045224775.1. GTDB lineage: Bacteria > Bacillota > Clostridia > Oscillospirales > Acutalibacteraceae > UBA1213. The sequence continues at coordinate 10,427 of JBGVAQ010000131.1, forward strand.
ATGTAACTGGGGTGAGAAAAATCTCTGTCCTATCGAAATTGATACATGGTCTCCCGGACGAAGTGCAATGCCGATGCCTGCCGGAGAATCTATGGATCCTGATAAGATCTACCATCATTTCGGATGGGCAGGCGGCGGTGACTGGGATAACTACAATGTTCAGATCACTACACTTGCAGATGACTGTTTCGACCTTAATACAGAAAACCCGAAGGTTTATAATTATCTGATCGACTGCTACAAGAAATTCGTTGACATGGGCGTTGATGCTTTCCGTGTTGATACCGTTAAGCATATGTCACGTCTTACACTTAACAAAACACTTATCCCTGCACTTCAGGCAGAGTACAAAAAAGTACATACGGGCACCGGATATGATGATTTCTATATGTTCGGTGAGGTTTGTACAAAGGGTGAAAGCGTTTGGTACCGTGATCAGCCTCCTATCTCAACCTGCTTCTATACATGGAAAGATGACGATACATGGCTCGATAAATGGTCTACAGATCCCGATGCAAACGTTAAGCTGACAGAAGAGCATTATAATGCTCACAGCAGCACTTCAAACCAGCCTACTTCTGATAACGCTTTGCTTCATGGCAATGACTACCATACACCGGACTGGTCACAGCGTTCCGGTCTTGATTCAATCGACTTCCAGATGCACTGGCAGTTCGATTCCGCAGGCGCAGCATTCGGCATGGCTAAAGCAGAAGACCCATACTTCAGCGATTCTACATGGAACGTTACTTATATCAACTCCCACGACTATTCTCCTAACAACAGACAGACTATAGTTCCCGATTTCGATGCACCGACATGGGCTGAGGATCTTGACCTCCTCTTTACTTTCCGTGGTATTCCCTGTATTTACTATGGTACTGAGGTACGGTTCCAGGCAGGTGCGGTTATAGATAAGGGACCTAACTGTCCTCTCAGCGAGACAGGACGTGCTTACTTCGGTGACAACATCGAGGGAGAAATCCTTACAGGCGATCCTACTGTTTTCTATGCAGACGGCGCTGCAAAAACTACCCTTGAATCTCCGCTTTCACAGCACCTTATGCGTCTTAACAGACTCCGTCAGGCAATCCCTGCTCTCCGTAAAGGACAGTACTCCGTAGAGGGCGTTGACGGCGGTCTTGCATTCAAGAGAAGATATACAGACGCTAGCACAGACAGCTTTGCATGTGTAACAATTTCAGGCGGCGCAACATTCAGCGGTATTCCTAACGGTACATACGTTGACGCAGTAACAGGCGACACAAAGACAGTTTCCAACGGCACATTGTCTATCGCATGTTCCGGTCAGGGCAACCTCAGAGTATACGTTCTCAGCACTGCAAAAACTCCCGCTCCCGGCAGAGTAGTTTCCAACGGTTCATTCATGACAGACGGCGGCTCAGCAGAGATAATTTCTTACGGCAAGGGCGATATACATCCTGGTGAAATTATAGAAGAAACAGGCGTTACAGTAAGCCCCAAGACAGTTACTGTAAAGAAAGCTGAAACAGCTACAGTAAAAGCTACTGTTGAACCTTCAAACGCAACATACCAGAGTGTAACATGGTCATCAAGCAATGAATCAGTTGCAACAGTAAGCGGCGGTACAATAAAGGGTATATCTGTAGGTACTGCAACGATCACTGCAACGACAAAGAACGGCAAAAAGGATACTGTAAAGGTAACTGTTGAAAAGAACGACAGCATAATAGATCCGACAGGAATATCTGTTTCACCTTCATCTCTCAAACTTTCAACAGGCGAAACAGGAACACTTACAGCAACAGTAACACCTTCAAATGCAACAGATAAAAGTGTTACATGGACATCAAGCAATGATAGTGTAGCAACTGTATCAGACGGTACTGTAACAGCAAAAGGTACAGGTACAGCAACTATCACGGCAAAAACATCCAACGGCAAAACAGCTACAGCAACTATAACAGTTGAAGGTCCTGCACTTCACTATGTAGATCACGGCATTTACTTTGAGAAGCCTTCAGGCTGGGGTACAAGCATAAAGGCTTATATCTATGACGGTACTACAAACAGTCCGGAAGGTGTAGGTCCTGCATGGCCCGGTCAGGCAATGAAGGGAAATTCCGACGGTACATATTACCTTGAATTCTCTTCAACAAATTCAAATCTTAAAGTAATATTCAATGACGGTTCAAATCAGGCTCCGCAGTCACAGGCTTCCGGATTTGATTACAAGGACTGCGGCTACTATACAGAAAAGGGCTGGCAGAAGACAGTTGAGAAACCTTCCGTTGAAGAAGTAACATCTGTATCTGTAAATCCGGCAACAGCAACCGTAAATGTTGATTCAACAGTAACACTTACAGCATCAGTTTCACCTTCAACAGCAACCGACAAGACAATAACATGGTCTTCAAGCGATACATCCGTTGCAACAGTTTCAAACGGTATAGTAAAGGGTGTTTCGGAAGGTACAGCAACAATAACAGCAAAATCATCAAACGGCAAGACAGCAACAGCTAAAATAACCGTAACTAAGGTTAAGCCTGATGAGCTTACAAATACCTCAAAGGTTTCTGCATCATCAATAGCAAAGGGCAGCAGCGTAAAGGTAACATGTGCATCAACAGGCGGCACAGGTACAAAGAAGTATGCTGTTTACTACAAGAAGGCATCAGCTTCCGACTGGACAACAGCTCAGAACTACAGCACAACAACATCCGTTAATATCACACCTAAGTATGCAGAAGTATATACTATCCGTGTAAAGGTTAAGGACGGCGACGGTACTGTCAAGTCAAAGGATCTCAAGGTTACAGTAATAGCAGATTTCACAAATACCTCAAAGGTTTCCGCAACATCAATAGCAAAGGGCAGCAGCGTTAAGGTAACATGCGCATCAACAGGCGGTTCAGGTACAGTAAAATATGCTGTATATTACAAGAAGGCTTCTGCTTCTGACTGGACAACAGCTCAGAGCTACAGCACAACAAAGACCGTTACTATCACACCTAAATACGCAGAAGTATATACTATCCGTGTAAAGGC